>JBMTIF010000182.1:0-5342 GCA_049437045.1 Alphaproteobacteria bacterium
CCCGCGCTCCTGGGACACCGCTTCTGGCGCAAACTGAGCGATGGCAGACAGGGCTTTGCCATGCGGTCCGGTCAAACCATGCACAACGGCATCCGCATCAAAGTGCGCGTACCCCATCCGCGCCAGCATCTTGGCCGCAGTGGATTTGCCCATAGCAATAGAACCAGTCAGACCGATGACTTTCATGACCCTAAACCAACCCCATACGGCGTTCGACCTTGTGGCGAAGTCCTGCATCGACACTGACGCGAGCACCAAAAAAGGCCTCGAACGCGGGCCGGGCCTGATGCAGCAGCATCCCCAACCCGTCAACAGTGCGACATCCACGGATTTTCGCTGTTTCCAGCAGCATGGTTTGCAAGGGGTTATAGACGATATCGTTGACCACCGTTTCCGGCCCTTGCGCGGACAGAGAGCAGGATATGGGACTGTCGCCCTTCATCCCACGGGAGCTTGAGTTGACAATCAGGGGAAAGGCTTCGCGGTCCATGAGGGTTTCGGCTTCGTCCCAACTCAGGGCTTCGATCCGCGCTGAATAAGCCAGCTCATCAGCCAGCGCTTCAGCTCGGCTGACCGTGCGATTGGCCAGCAGAATATCGCCAACGCCGGCATCCTGCAGCGCCACCAGTACCGCCCGTGCGGCACCCCCTGCCCCCAAAACCACGGCACGGGTCGGGATTTGACCACTGAGCCCTGGCGCAAGGTTTTCCCAAAAGCCGTAAGCATCGGTATTGCGCGCTTGGATTTTACCGCCAGAGAACACCAGAGTGTTGGAAGCACCAATGCGTCGTGCGGTTTCATCGACCTCATCCGCCAGTTCCAGTGCCGCTTCTTTGTGCGGCACGGTCGCGTTTACGCCTTGAAACCCCTTGTCCACCAAACCGCGAATGTCGTCGAAAAAGGTGTCGGGGTGCAGGTCCAGTGCTTCATAGGTTCCAGCGATGCCCGACGCTTCCAACCAGTGGCCGTGGATGGTCGGCGATTGGGAATGCGCGATAGGATGGCCGACGACAGCAGCTTTCAACGGTGCACCTCTCATGGTTCAGGACAACAAGGCTTTGTGGTCGCGCAAGTGGGTCAGCAGACCGGTCAGATCAATGCCCAGAATGGTGAAAAAGTCACCCGCGACGCGCTCAAACAATTGCGAGCCCAAACCTTCAAGCTGGTATCCACCCACCGACCAGAGCACTTCGTCGCCCAGCGTGTCGAGATAAGCGCGAATGTAGGTATCACTCAGCGCACGCATGCTCAAATCAGCAGTACAGATCGAAGACCACTGCACCTTCCCATCCATGCAAACGGTGGTCGCTGTAACCAGCTGATGGGTTTTTCCAGCCAGACTGGCCAAATGTTTGTGCGCCTGGCCCCGGTTTTCGGGCTTGTCGAACCAGATTTCTGAGCCGTTGTCGTTTAGAACCAGCATTTGATCCGCGCCGACAGTAATCTGACCAGGATGCATGGCGGAAACCGACGAAGCCTTGGCCAGCGCGAGCTGCTGCGCAACTTCGGCGGCGGCGAGCCCTTCAGCTTTACCCGCCGCTTTAATCGGCGCTTCATCCACGTCTGAGGGTGATACCAATACCGGTAATCCGGCATCCATCAACATGGCCATCCGCGTCTCCGACCCTGAGGCCAGCAGCAGCGGCTGGTCATGAATCCAGCCCAGTTGCGGGGGAAGTGGAAAGTCTTCGAAATCGTCGATCACGCTGTGTGTCCTTGGATCAGGGTGGCAGGTTTTCTCGTGCCGAGTCGCGTTTCAAGGGGGTGAGTTATTCAACAAACCCTGTGTGTAAACCGCGACTCAATATGGGGATGAGAGTGGGTGCTTTTGTTATACCGAGGACAACTCTCGCTTCACAGTGGGCTTTTCAACCGTGGAAAAGGATAGTTGGAGAAAAACGAACTGTGAGGATGGATTTTTAACCACTGACGGACAAAGCCGAGATCGAAGCATCAAGCGCTCTTGAATCTCCGCACAATTTCGCTCGTGAAGAGAGCGAGTGACACCGTGTTTATGAGCATAGCGAATGTGGGGGTAAGCCGAGGATAACTTTTGATCCACAGAAAACGACCTGACCAACAACCACATCTACCTTTTTTAAATTCTTTGTTTTGTTTGGCTGAGAACTTTAAGCCTTCAGTGTCCCTGCCTTGTCGCATTGCTGGATGTGCGTTTGCTGGCAAACAGACTTGAACACCCGCGCCTTGCCTTTTCTCTCCTCCCCTTGCAGATCAGAAGCCATGACAAACACCTATTCGGGCGACAAGCCCCTCCTCGCTGCGCTGCATGGTCAAACCCAGTGGCCAAGGCCGGTCTGGTTCATGCGCCAGGCTGGGCGCTATTTGCCGGAGTATCGGGCCTTGCGGGCCGAGGCTGGCGGGTTTCTGGACCTGTGCGATAACCCAGATTTTGCCACGGAAGTTACCATGCAGCCCATTCGGCGCTATGACTTTGATGGCTCGATCCTGTTTTCCGACATCCTGACCATTCCACGCGCGCTGGGTCAGGATCTTGCCTTTGCTGCGGGTGAAGGCCCGGTTCTGGGCGCCTTGCCGGCGTTGGATGGCATGAAGGATAGACTGGCCAGCGGTGAGGCTTCGGCCGTATTGCAGCCTGCTTACACGGCCGTTTCGCAGATCCGTGCTGCATTGCCACAGCAGACAACGCTGATCGGTTTTGCCGGCGCACCCTGGACGCTTGCAACCTACATGATCGAAGGCGGTGCCAGTAAATCTTACGCAGCGACCAAAGCCATGGCCTACGCCGACCCAAAGGCGTTCTCGGCGCTTATGGATTTGTTGGTCATCAGTGTGGCTGAGCATCTGATTGCCCAGATCAAAGCCGGGGCCGATGCAGTCATGATTTTTGACTCCTGGGCGGGCTCACTGGATAAGGCCGCTCAGCTTGATTGGTCCGCAGCACCGCTGAAGGCCATTGTTTCGCTGATCCGGAAACAAGCACCAGATACACCCATCATCCTGTTCCCGCGCAAGGCCATGTTTGCTGCCCGTGAGCTGTCCGGGTTTGACCCGCTGGTGAGCCTGCAGGTCGATTATGCCAATGACTTGAGCGCTGCGGCGGAACTGGACTTTGCTGCTGTGCAGGGGAACCTCGATCCGGGTCGCTTGCTGGCTGGCCGGGAAGAAGTTCAGCAGGCCACGCACGAAGTGCTGAACCGGGTTGACCGGGGTCGAAGTCATGTCTTCAACCTTGGCCACGGTATTTTCAAGGAAAGCGACCCTGATGCCGTGCATTGGGTGCTCGACGCTATCCGTTCTTAACGACCGAGGATTGAACTCGACATGCTCGCAATTTTTCTGACGCTCAAGTCGCTCCATATCATCGCAGTCATCGCTTGGATGGCGGGTCTGCTCTACTTGCCGCGCCTGTTTGTTTATCACGCGGATTCGGAAGTCGGATCAGACAAGTCTGAGACTTTCAAGGTCATGGAACGGCGGCTTTACCGTGCGATCATCAATCCCGCCATGATCGTCACCTGGATCGCGGGTTTGGGTATGGTGGTCTACTGGGAGATGAATGGGATCACGACGGCGCGTGAATTCTGGTTCGTCGCTAAGTTTGTTTTGGTTGTTGCCATGAGTGCCGTCACCGGAATGCAGTCGCGTCATCTGAAAAACTTCGCTGCAGATACCAACACCAAACCAGCGCGCTATTTTCGCATTTTCAATGAAGTTCCGACGGTTTTGATGATCCTTATCGTGATTTTGGTGGTCGTGAAGCCGTTTCAGGGGCTTTTCTGAGCGAAAATTCCGAATCAGAAGGTTTGGGCCGTTGACAGTTTTGGCGGCCCTGCTTATTTCGGAGCTTGTGTTTGCATCCCGTGAACGCAGGCCGCTTGCGGCCACGGTCCCTCGTCCGAGGTGAGGCCTTTTCCCCCGCTTTCTCTTCGCAGCTCGTTTTCTGATCGAACGATCTTTTTGTGTGCTGCGACCCGCACTGTTGTGTCAGTTGAAGCTCTAGGCTGACATCTATTGTTTCAGTCGTCGCGCGTTTGAACGCCGGTGCTGAAACCTGATCCAAGACGGATATCTTTCGAAACATGCATCTCGAAGACCTCAAGCAAAAAACCCCTGTCCAACTCATCGCTATGGCGGAAGAGATGGAAATCGATGACGTCGCGTCCATGCGTAAGCAGGAGCTGATGTTTGCCATTTTGAAGGCTGTCGCGGAAAACGATGAGTCGATCTTTGGCGGCGGCGTGATTGAAGTGCTGCAGGATGGCTTTGGCTTTCTGCGCTCGCCTGAAGCCAATTATCTCGCCGGGGCCGATGACATCTATGTATCCCCTACGACAGTGCGAAAGTTTGGCCTGCGCACAGGTGACAGCGTCGACGGTGAAATCCGTGCGCCGCGCGACAACGAGCGCTACTTTGCCCTGACCAAGGTCAACACCATCAACTTTGAAGACCCAAGTTCAACGCGGACACGCGTGAATTTTGATTCGCTTACACCGCTGTATCCGGATGAGCGTCTTAAACTAGAGGTTGAAGATCCAACCAACAAGAATCTGACTGGTCGCGTGATCGATCTGGTGAGCCCGATCGGTAAAGGCCAGCGCGCTTTGGTGGTGGCACCGCCGCGTACCGGTAAGACGATGATGCTGCAAACTATCGCTGACAGCATCAGCCGTAACAATCCAGAGGCGTATCTGATTGTTCTGCTGATCGACGAGCGCCCTGAAGAAGTGACCGACATGCAGCGTTCGGTGAATGGTGAGGTTGTAGCCTCAACTTTTGACGAACCTGCGACCCGTCACGTGCAGGTTTCAGAAATGGTAATCGAGCGCGCCAAGCGTCTGGTTGAACACAAGAAAGATGTGGTCATCCTGCTGGATTCCATCACGCGTCTGGCCCGTGCTTACAACACCGTTGTGCCCTCATCGGGCAAGGTTCTGACTGGTGGTGTCGACGCCAACGCCATGCAGCGCCCCAAGCGCTTCTTTGGTGCGGCACGAAACATCGAGGAAGGCGGCTCGCTGACCATCGTTGGGACGGCGCTGATTGATACGGGTTCCATGATGGACAAGGTGATCTTTGAGGAATTCAAAGGCACGGGTAACTCGGAAATCGTCCTCGACCGCAAACTGGCCGACAAGCGGACCTATCCTGCGATCGATATCGGTGCATCTGGCACGCGGAAAGAAGAGCAACTGGTCGAACGAGGCGAGTTGGCCAAGATGTGGGTTCTGCGCCGAATTCTCATGCCTATGGGACCGGTCGATGCCATGGAGTTCCTCATCGACAAGCTACGCACGTCGAAGTCCAATGACGACTTCTTCATGTCCATGAACCAGTAAACTGCGCGAAGGGCGTGTTTGTTG
>JBMTIF010000183.1:0-5327 GCA_049437045.1 Alphaproteobacteria bacterium
AGTTGTTGATCTTGTGCGCGCCGGTGTGGTTCAGCTCGTCGCGCTTGAAGTAGATTTTTGCACCACCCAGCTCTTCGGTCAGCCGCTCGGCAAAGTACAGCGGGCTTGGGCGACCGACGTAGTCCTTGGCGAGCATGTTGAACTCTTCCCAGAACGCAGGATCTGGCTTTGCAGCACCCCATTCACGCTCCAGATCAAGGATCAAAGGCATCAGGGTTTCGGCGACAAAACGTCCACCAAAAATACCGAACAAACCACGCTCGTCCGGACCGGTCTTGAATGAGTTGGGCGTAGACATCGTTTTCCTGTCTCGTATTCAGAATCGGGCAAACACTAGCAGTGTTTCACGCTTGAGCAACTGCGGCTAAGAAGGCTCTGATCTTCGCAGGGTCTTTTGTGCCGCGTTCACCGTCTTTTTCCACGCCAGAGGACACGTCAACATAGGTTGGTTGAGTGACGGCGATGGCTTCGGCAACATTGTCCGGGTTCAATCCGCCTGCGAGCATCCACGGCGTGTTGCCGATTTTCGCTCGCTTCAGCACATGATGGTCGAAGCTCAGGGCATTGCCGCCCGGCAGTTCGGCATTTTTCGGTGGTTTGGCGTCGAAGAGCAGACCGTCCACGACCTTGCGAATGTCCGGCACGGCATCCAGATCGGCTTCTTCTGCAACCGAAACAACAGCAATGACCGGCAGGCCCGTGCGCTGGCGGATCGCAAAGAACCGGTCCGCGCCTTCGTGCGCATGAACCTGCAGCATGTCGAGATCGACGGCCTGCGTTAGCGCGTCGAGGTATTCGTCGGTGGGTTCCACGACCAGACCTACTCTGCTGATCCGCCCTTTGGCTTGGGCGCACAGCGCCGCCGCCGTTTCAAAGTCCACGTTGCGCGGAGATTTTTCAAAGAATACGAAGCCAACATGCGTTGCGCCGTTCTGAATGACTTCTTCGAGCATTTCAGCAGTTTTGATGCCGCAAATCTTGGCGTAGCAGCGCGCAGGAAGGTGCACGTCGTCGCCCAGAATCTTGTCTGCGATCAACCAGGTCACACCCAGAAAAATCACCAGCGCAAGGCCTGAAGCCAAGAGGGAGAGATAGGGACCCAAGACTGCAAAAATCGGAAGATTAAGCAGTAGGACAGCGATTCCAGCCGTCAGCACAAGGGCAGCAGCAGCACGGATGGCGCTCAGCCCACGCAGCGCGCTCCAGGCGTGAAAAGTGAAGGCCTTTTTGGGCCGACGATGGCGCAGGGGCACGACAGCCCAGGCGCGCACAAAAGCGTAGGCAATCAGCACGCCACTCAGCGCGATCAGAACATAGAGAGCGGTGCGATTGACTGCGCCCTGATCAAGCGATGGTGCTTCGCGGGTCTCAACGCCAATTGTCGCCAATTCGCGGGGATCATTGGAGCCATACTGGATGAAATCACCCACGGCAGCACCCAGACTGCCCCACAAGGTATCCCCGTCGGCATAGGTCAGCAGTGACCCCACCATGGTCAGGCCAATCCAGCCGAAAATGGCTGCGAAAATAATGCTGAAGCCAAGGACCGTCGATCGCAGTCCAGCGCCGCTCCAGAAGGGGGCTGCGCGCTGCTGTCCGCCGCTCAGCTTGCCTCGGCGCTGAGCCATGAGACCGGTAAACTCCCACGCTGCTGCATGGTAAAGCAAAGCCACCACACACAGACCATAGATCGAGTTCTTGAGGTCCAACAGGCCGGATTGCGCACCCAGATATACCGCAGCCGGGCCAACCGTGGCCGACCCAAAAATAATGATTTGCGAAAGGGTTCGGAGAACCGTCATCGAGGTCTTCTTTCTCGGTCTTAGACTCGTCGTGCGCCCGGCGCCCAGCCTGTCCGGTTCACGAAACACACCAGATTAATGATCGTGAACACGGCCACACGCAGCAAGAACAGAGCCTGAGTCAGGATCATCACTGCAAAGTAGCCCAAACCGAAGGTCGGGAAAGAGGCAGTACCCGTCTGCAGCGCAAGCTGCGCGACCACCAGCGGCAGCGAAAATACCAGATTGAGGCCGAGCAACAGCACGGTGATGCCGCCAGTCGCTCGAATGCTGTCGCCAAAGGTGTAAGGCGCGCCCACGGCTGCAGCAGAAATCACAAAGCTGAAACGGGTATAGAGGTAAAGCTGGATCAGCGCAGGAACCGCGATGATGAACGGGGCAAGTTGCGCCGTGGGCAGGTCGTCTCTGAACACCAGATAGGCAACAAAGCCACTCCCCAGCAGAACCGCGCCACAGAAGTAAAAGACCATCAGCCGGACAACAACGCTACCAAAGGCGTCACGCCAGTCTTCGTCCAATGTTGGCCGTCCGGACCGTGATCCGATCCCAAGAAGCCGGGCAACGTTGGTGGTGTAGTAGGCCCCTACGATAACTTCGAGCAGGATCAGCGCGATAATGTCGATGAGGATGGCCTCAGGACTGGCAACCAGATCCCGTGAGCCGCGCATGTCGAGGACGATGGCGGTGCCAATATCGATAATCAGCGCCAGAATGAAGGGGATCAGGGCCACGCTGAGCAAGAGCCGCCACTGACCCAAGAGCCCATCCACAATCACCTGGCGCACCACGCGGCCAGCGGAAAGAGGTGGGAACTGTCCCATGAGACGGATGGGCTTAACCATGAGCAAGCTCGTCCAGAATCGCCTGAGCGGCGGCGCGAGGGTCGCTCGCTTGTGTAATCGGGCGGCCGATAACCAACGACGTCGCACCATTGCTCATGGCCTGAGCGGGTGTTGCAACGCGGTTTTGATCGTTCAAATCAGCGCCTGAGGGGCGAACACCGGGCGTGATGAAAGTGCCTGTAGGCAGATCCGCATGCAGACTGGACACTTCCAGCGGTGAGCAGATGTAGCCGGTGATCCCGCTGGACCGCGCCAGATCAAACAACCGCTTCACGCGCCCTGCAGGTGAGGTGTCGACGACACCCAACCCGGCGAGATCGTCGCTGCTCATGCTGGTCAGAACCGTAACGGCCAGAAACTGAAAATCGTCCCGTTCAAGTGCTGGTAGTGGTTCCAGCATCGCTGCCCCGCCCGCGGCATGCACCGTTGTCACCCGTACACCCAGATCGGCGATGCGGCTGGCTGCCGAACGGACCGTATTCGGGATATCGTGGAGCTTGAGATCGAGGAAAACAGGGTGGTCCGCTGCCAGCTTTCGCACCAACGACGCGCCGGATTGATAAAACAGCTCCATGCCGATCTTGTATCCGACATTCAAGCCATCCAAAGCACCCATCAAAGGCGCAACGTCGGCTTCACTCATGTCCAGAGCGACAAAGACGGGAGGCAAATCAGATGTCGTTTTGGCGGTCATAAAAGAGGCGGGCTTTTGTGAACAAGAACTCGTAAAAGGGCTTAACCTGTAAGTCCCCAGTGTGCATAGGCTGGTTTTTGCTCATCACCTTTGTTTGAGAGCGAAATGACGGGATTTGTTGTTTAGATCATGGAGACTTCAACCCGTCGGTTAGCGGCCAGTTCCGTGCCGAATTGATCGGTTTCACCCAAGCCTTGGACGTGCAGCAGGGTGCTGGGCACCCCGTGCTCGATCAGGAAATCTGCGACAATCCGAGCGCGCTGTTCCGATCGCTCCTTGTTCAATCCGGCATGACCGTCCGATGAGGCATAGCCCCTGACGTGTATGGCGCAAGTGTTGATCCGGTACGCATCCGCCGCCTTGCGCAGGACTTCTTTGGCGAGGTCGGACAGTTCAAGGGTGCTCGACGGGTAATCAACGATACTGACGCGGGGTGGCAGCTCGTCCATCAGCGGGTTGGCGGAACAGCGCTTGCCCACGTTGGGGGTGGGTTCCACGACCACCCGGCGGTTCGCGGCAAGCTCTCCAAACTGGTCGGTCTCGCCCACGTTGACCAGATGCACATTGGCGGCATCCACGCCATTGAAAATCAAGTTGGACCGAACCGTCTGCGCCCGCATTTCAGACAGGGTGTTGTTGGTCAGCGTTGTGCCGTCGAAAGACGCGTAGCCTGTAACGGTCAGGATGCAGTCTGAAGCCCGCGCCATCCGGCTGAGTGTAGTAATGGCACGCTTGGCGGGCTCGGTGAGTGTGGTTGAGGCCGGCTCAAAATCCATGATGACCAGTGGTTCAACCCCGACGCAGGCTTCAACCGCGCTGTCCTCCGCCGCAACCTGCCCTGCCAGCAGTGCGCAAACGGTGCTGATAAGACCGCTGTGGCAAAGCTTTCGCAGGGTTCTCAGTGTCATGATCTTCAATTTTGCCGTCCTGCGGAATTCGCGCTGTTTGACGTGTCAGATCAGCCGAAAGTGTCGCGATTTTTTGGGGTCGATCTCCCTGCGTTTGCTTGTAACATGCATCGTCATCAATTCCATTTCCAGATGGGTAAAAAAGTGGCTGTCACCCTGAGAATAAAAGGGGTGAACCAGCTTGGGGGAAGCTCGAATGAGTTCTGGTCAGTCCAACATCAGCGCGCGCGTTGGGATCATCATCATTGCCGGATGTCTGATGGCGTTGATTTCGATGGGGGTGCGGTCTTCTTTCGGGCTGTTTGTTGCCGGCGCGCCCGATGCGCTGGGGGTATCGTCTGGTGACTTCGGTCTCGCGCTGGGTTGGCAGAACCTGCTTTGGGGGCTGATGGGCGCCTACGCGGCCAGTCTGGTGGACCGGTTCGGCCCCATGTGGGTGCTGATGGCCGGGGCGGTGATGTATGGTTCCGGCATCCTCGGCATGCTGTTCCTTCCCGGTACCTGGTGGACTTATCTCTTCCTCGGGGGTCTGACCGGCGGTGGGGTTGCGGCGACGGGCTTCACCATAATCGCCATGACCTTTGGTAAGCTCGTTGCGCCAGAGCAGCGGTCCTGGGCCTTGGGTCTGGGGACGGCAGCGGCGTCTTTCGGGCTGAAGTGTAGGCAGAGATCAAAGCAGCCTTCCGCCATCGGGGTTACGTGCTGCTGTTCTTCGGCTTCTTCGTCTGCGGGTTTCATATCGCCTTTGTCTACATCTACCTGCCCAAGTTCCTCATCGATCAAGGCGTCCAGCCGCAATGGCTCAATGGCCTGGGCGGAATCGGCGCTGTCGCCCTGGGATTGGTTGGTCTCTTCAACATCCTTGGCGCTTACCTGGCTGGTCTCTTTGGGCAGAAGGCGTCAAAGAAGTATGGACTGGCCTTCATCTATTTGGCGCGTTCGGTAGCGATGATCGTCTTTATCGTCCTGCCGATCACACCGCTGAGCACCCTGGTCTTCGCAGCGACGATGGGGCTGCTCTGGCTCTCTACTGTGCCGCTGACGCAGGGGATCGTCGCTCAGGTCTTCGGTACCCGATACA
>JBMTIF010000184.1:0-5294 GCA_049437045.1 Alphaproteobacteria bacterium
TGCCGAAGAGATGGAGAGCTTTAAGCACTGTGAGTTCGTCTGGTGTCAGGAAGAGCCCAAGAATATGGGCGCGTGGACCCACGTTGACCCTTATATCGAAGAAGTTCTCGAACAAGTTGGTGCGCCAGCGGGTCGGGCAGGTTACGCCGGTCGTGCGGCGGCTGCGTCTCCGGCCACCGGGTCCGGGTCACTTCACAAGAAACAACAGGCAGCCTTGGTCGAAGCGGCTTTGGTTGGTCCGGTCAAGCGACGCTAGTCGCGCACTGAAAAGCAAAAGGAAAACAGCGAATGGCTGTAGAAATCGTCGTCCCCGTTCTGGGCGAGTCTGTAACTGAAGCGACCGTCGCTCAATGGCTGAAAAAGCCGGGCGAGGCGGTTGCACAGGATGAGCCTTTGGTGGAACTGGAAACCGACAAAGTGACACTCGAAGTGGGCGCACCGGCGAACGGTGTCATTGCTGCTGTGTCGGCTGAAGAAGGCGCTACCGTCGAAGTTGGCGCTATTTTGGGAATGATGGAAGAGGGCGACGCACCTGCTGCTGCACCGGCACCTGCGGCGGTTGAAGCCGCACCTGCTGCACCTGCACCTGCACCTGCACCGGCTGCACCTGCGCCAAAGCCAGCGGCTGCTGCTCCAGCAGCACGGGTTATGCCTGCAGAAGCGCTAAAGGCAGCTAAGGCTGGTTCGTGGCCAGAGGGTCATGTTTCAAGCGCGGTTGCAACCAAGTCGACCGGGCTGGCCCCAACCGACCAACTGCCGCCACGCCAACCAGGGGGCGAGGAAGAAGTTGTACGGATGTCTCGCCTGCGCCAGACCATCGCGCGCCGCCTGAAGGAAGCGCAGGATACGGCGGCGATGCTGACCACGTTCAACGATGTTGACATGTCCGCCGTCATGAACCTGCGCAAAGCGCATCAGGATGCTTTTGTGAAGAAATACGGCATCAAGCTGGGCTTCATGTCATTCTTTGCCAAGGCTTGTGTCGCGGCGCTGCAGGAGCTGCCTGCTGTAAACGCCGAGATCTATGGCACCGACATCATCTACAAGAACTACTACAACATCGGCGTTGCTGTCGGGACCGAAAACGGGCTGGTTGTGCCGGTTGTACGGGACGCGGACAAGCTGGGTTTTGCCGATATTGAGACCACGATTGCTGACTTCGGCAAGCGTGCGCGGGATGGTAAGCTGTCGATGGCGGAAATGTCGGGTGGGACTTTCACCATTTCCAACGGCGGCATCTATGGCTCCATGTTGTCCACGCCAATCCTGAACCAGCCACAGAGCGCGATTCTGGGTATGCACCGGATTGAGGATCGTCCGGTTGCGGTGAATGGTGAAGTGGTTATTCGTCCAATGATGTACCTCGCGCTATCTTACGATCACCGGATTATCGACGGTCGCGAAGCGGTGACGTTCCTGGTCAAGGTCAAGGAAAACATCGAAGACCCAAGTCGCATGCTGTTTGGGGTCTGAGGCTGAATCTTTCGTGATGACGCATTAAAAAAAGGGAGCCTTTGGCTCCCTTTTTTCGTTTTGGATCAATCGACTAGAGAAAGGGCGTGTCCAAGATCGGTTTTCAGATCTTCAACATCTTCCAGCCCGACACTCAACCGGATAAGGCAGTTCGAGATTCCGATTTCCCACCGTTCTTCCTCGGTCAGAACGCGGTGGGTCGTCGTGGCAGGATGCGTCACGAGGGATTTGCTGTCGCCGAGATTGTTGGAGATGCGGATCAGGCGCAGGGCATTGAGAACCTTGAACGCTGCTGTTTTGCCGCCTTTAACCTGAAAGGCCACGAGCGTTCCACCATTGCGCATTTGTCTTTCGGCGATCTCACGGTGTGGGTGGCTTTGGAGACCGGGGTAAGATACGCGGTGGATAGCATCGTGGCCCTCCAGGTATCCGGCGACAGCCAGCGCATTGCTGGCCATGCGTGATACGCGCAGATCAAGCGTTTCGAGCGCCTTGGCTAGGTTCCAGGCGTTGAAAGGAGACAGAGAGGGGCCGGTATGGCGGACAAAGTACTGCAGATGATCCTTGTAAAAGGCTTCGGAGCAGCAGATCGCACCGCCCATGCAGCGGCCCTGACCGTCGATGTGCTTGGTTGCGGAGTAGGTAATGACATCAGCCCCCAGTGGCGCTGCGCGCTGGACCACTGGTGAAGCAAAGGCGTTGTCGACAACAAAGGTAATGCCCGCTGCCTTGGCAATCTTGCCGACGCCTTCGATGTCGACCAGCGACAGTGTTGGGTTGGCAGGAGTCTCGCAGAAGAAGACCTTTGTCCGTTGAGTAATGGCCGCTTCCCATGCGGCCAAATCGGTACCGTCGACCAGCGAGTAAGAAATCCCATATCGGGGCAGCAGCTGGGTAATGACCTGGAGGCAGGAACCAAACAGCGCTTTCGACGCCACGATATGGTCGCCAGCTTGCAGCTGACACGCAAGGGCCGCGTGCATCGCCGCCATCCCGCTCGCAACCGCGACGCAGACTTCAGTACCTTCCAAAGCCGCAAGACGGTTTTCGAACAGGCTGACCGTCGGGTTACCGTAGCGGGAGTAGATGTAGCCATCGTCTTCACCCTTGAACCGTGCCTCAGCCTGCTCAGCGGTTTGGTAGACGTAGCCAGAGGTCAGGTACAGCGCCTCGGCAGTCTCGCCAAAGCCGGAGCGTTCAAGTCCCTGATGGACGAGTTGCGACTGGACCGACCATTCAGGCGTTTGATCTTCAGAGTTCATCACGAGCAGCATGTAACTTACATAAGGTTAGGGGTTAGCTTCTCAGTTTGATGAAGATGTTTCGGACCTTTTCCCAATGAATTCGGTATTTTCAACCAAGGTTTTGAAGATTTCCGGAATGCCGGTATAAAGTTCGTAGGATTGATTGATGAGAAGAACGCTGATGCAGTTCGATGATACAGACCGGAAAATTCTCCGCCTCATCCAGATCGATGCGACTCTTCCGTTGGAAGAAATCGCGCGTCAGATCGGGTCCACGAAGTCTCCGGTGTGGAATCGGATCAAGAAACTGAAAGCAGCGGGCGTAATTGATCGTGAAGTTGCTATTCTGAATGGCGACAGCATCGGTCTGACAGAAACGTTTTTCATTGCGATTCGGACCGATCAACACACCAGTGATTGGCTGGGACGGTTTACCGAGATCGTCAATGAGATGCCGGAAATTCTGGAATGCCACCGTCTGGCAGGGGACGTCGATTACATCATGAAAGTGCGTGTGGCCAGCACGCGGGACTTTGACCTGTTTTACAAGCGATTCATTGGACGAATTAACCTGTTCAACGTGACTTCCAGCCTGTCTATGGAAGTCATCAAGGAAACCACGGCGCTCAAAATCTGAGGTTTGCGCCGTGGTCTCATTGGTTGCGATCAGCCCCCGGTGAAGGGGTTGAAGAAGATGAAGGTGACCACCACGAACAATGGCATCAGAATGCCCACTGACCATGCCATGTAACCGAAGAATGAGGGCATCTTGATCCCCCGGTCTTCTGCGATCGACCGCACCATGAAGTTTGGTGCGTTACCGATATAGGTCACGGCCCCCATGAACACGGCACCTGCTGAAATCGCCAACAGCGTTTGGCTGAGCTCTCCCATCAACTGTTCGGGATCACCACCAGCGGTATTGAAGAACACCAGATAGGTCGGTGCGTTGTCGAGGAAGCTCGACAGGATACCAGTGGCCCAGAAGTAGGCTGCGTTGAAGGGGGTTCCATCCGGCTGCGTTACGCCTGCGATCACCCAACCCAAAGCGCCTTCGGTGCCTGCGCGCAGGATCGAAAGGGCGGGGATGATGGTCATGAAAATACCCGCAAACAAGGTCGCGACTTCGATGATCGGGAACCACGTGAAGCCGTTCAGACGCCGGCTCTCGTTCACGGTCAGCAGCAAGGAAAGACCTGCGAGTCCAACCAGACCCACGTCGCGGATCAGATTGGCGACCTTGATGTCGACATCGTAGACCATGAAGTAGGCCTTGGTGCCGAATGGCGCAGGAAGGTCTGCGGCGAAACCGGAGTAGAGGACAAAGCCGACAACGCCAGCCAGCAGCAGCAGGTTAATGCTGCCTTCCAGTCCCAGTTTTTCGCCTTCCTTGCCGGTTTCGATGTTGTTCATCGGCACGGTTTCGCCTTCGCGACGGCTCAGAACCGTGTCGAGCACGAAGTAGATTGCCAGCAGCAAAATCGACAGCATCAGCATAGGCAGGAACATCGCCTGTGTTGGCCAGAAGAAGCTGACACCCTTGAGGAAGCCCAAAAACAGCGGTGGGTCACCCAAAGGAGACAACGAACCCCCGATATTTGCAACGAGGAAGATGAAGAAAACAATGGTGTGGACGCGGTGCTTGCGGTGGTCGTTGGCCCGGCACAGCGGCCGGATCAGCAGCATGGCGGCACCCGTGGTGCCCATGAATGACGCCAGCACCGTGCCGATGGCCAGAATGCAGGTGTTCAGCGCGGGCGTGCCGACAAGTGAGCCTTTGATCCGAACCCCACCGGAGATGGTGAACAGGGCGAACAGCAGGATGATGAACGGCAGATATTCGTGCGCCACGGTCTCCCACGCCAGAAACGAGGTCGTCCCCCAGCCGTAGACGATCAGGCAGGGCAGCAGAAAGGCGACGGCCCAACCCAGCGATATCTTGCCGAAGTGATGGTGCCAGATCCGCGGCAGGAACAGCGGCATGAACGCGATCGACAGCAGGATGCCGACAAAGGGCAGGATCCACACCAGGTTCAGTTCGGCCCCGGGCAGATACTTGCCCTCACCACCGCCGGCGCCATAGGCCAGACCCGCGGTGCCCAATCCAGCTGTCATCAGGAGGGTGAACAGGGCCAGAATGGAACGGCGGGGGCTGAAGACGCGGGGCATGGGGTATCCTGAAGTCATTCGAAAGCGTGTTGCGTCCTTGAACTAGGACGTGCCGGGTTCGGATGCAACCGCCAGCCACTGACCCTTGTCATGCACTTCGACGCCGGAAAACCGGTTCTTGTAGTCCATGGTAGCCGAACCTTCGATCCAGTAGCCCAGATAGAGCTTAGAGAGACCGAGATCGGCGAGGTGCTCCACGGCATCGAGAATGCAGAATGTGCCCAGCGAGCGGCGGGTGTCTTCGGTGTCAAAGAACGAATAGACGGCGGAAAACCCGTCGGCCATGGCGTCGAACAGCATGCAGGACCGTAGACTGCCTTCGGCATCGCGCCATTCGAGCAGGCCGCTGTCCAGCGTGGTCTGCTCGATCATCATGCGCAGGTCATCGGGCGTCATCAGCGCCATTTC
>JBMTIF010000185.1:0-5293 GCA_049437045.1 Alphaproteobacteria bacterium
CGACGTGCTGAAAGAGTTCATGGTCCGCAACACCTACATTTATCCGCCCCAGCCGAGCATGCGGATTGTTGCTGACATCATCGAGTACACGGCACAGAACATGCCCAAGTTCAACTCGATCTCCATCTCCGGCTACCACATGCAGGAAGCCGGTGCGTCGCTGGTGCAGGAGCTTGCCTTCACCCTTGCCGATGGTCGCGAATACGTGCGTGCAGCTTTGGCCAAGGGGTTGGATGTGGATGCCTTTGCCCCGCGCCTGTCTTTCTTCTTCGCCATTGGCATGGATTTCTTCGCTGAGGCCGCCAAGCTGCGGGCCGCGCGTTTGCTTTGGTCACGGATCATGGCTGAGTTTGAGCCAAAGAACCCCAAATCCCAGATGCTCCGTACCCATTGCCAGACCTCGGGCGTTTCATTGCAGGAGCAGGAGCCGTACAACAACATCGTACGCACGGCGTTTGAAGCCATGAGCGCTGTTTTGGGCGGCACTCAATCGCTGCACACCAACAGCTTTGATGAAGCCATTGCGCTTCCGACAGAATTTAGCTCCCGGATTGCCCGCAACACTCAACTTATCCTCGCTCACGAAACCGGTGTCACTGACGTCGTGGATCCATTGGCGGGGTCGTATTACGTCGAGAAGCTGACCGCTGATATGGCTGAGCAGGCCTGGGCGCTGATCGAAGAGGTCGAAGCGCGTGGTGGGATGACTGCCGCCATCGAAACTGGCTGGCCCAAAGCCCAGATCGAAACCGCCGCAATCAAGCGCCAAGCGGCCATCGATAGTGGCCAACAGGTCATCGTCGGTGTGAACAAGTATCAGCGCGATGAAGCCGACCCGTTGGATGTATTGGACATCGACAACCACGCTGTGCGCGAAGCACAAGTTGCCCAGCTTCGGTCCCTGCGTGAAACCCGCCGGTCTGACCGTGTGGATGCTGCGCTGGAAGCGCTGGAAACTGCGGCGCGCGGGGAAGGAAACCTGCTTGCAGCCACTGTTGAAGCCATGCGGGTTCGCGCAACGGTGGGGGAGGTCAGCGACCGGCTCCGTGCGGTATTCTCCGAGCATGATGGTAACCCGGCTTTGGTGCGGGGTGTTTACGGTTCGGTGCTGGGTGAGGATCCACAGGTTCAGACCCTGATCGAGCGCATTGCCAGTATGGACAGCGCGCCGCGTCTCTACATGGCCAAGCTTGGGCAGGACGGGCATGACCGTGGAAGCCGGGTTATCGCTTCCGCCTTTCTCGACTTCGGTTACGAGGTTCAGACTTCACCGCTGTTCCAGACCCCCGAAGAGGCGGCTGAGCAGGCCATTGCTGCGGGTGCGCAAGTCGTTGGCGTTTCATCGCTCGCAGCGGGCCATAAAACCCTTCTGCCTGCCTTGATCGAAGCGTTACGGGCGCGGGGCCGGGAAGATATGATCGTGATCTGTGGCGGAGTTATCCCGGAACAGGATTACGAATTCCTCAAGGATGCCGGCGTTGCCGCGATTTTTGGTCCGGGTACCAACGTCATCGACGCCGGTTCCGCCGTGCTGGACCTGGTCGCCGGGAAATTGCGGAACAAGTAGGGGGCGTTGTTGCAAAACCGTCCGCTTGAGCAAGCCAGCATAGGGGCCAGAGCACTGGCTGACTGCGTCAAACGCTGGAAGCTGACGGCGCGTGAGCCGGGGTTTGAGACCAATTCATCGTGGCTGCAAAAGGTCAGCGCCCCGCAGCCTGCCGTCTTAAAAATCGCCAAGCCAGACAGTGACGAGCGCCCCGGCATGGCCTTGCTCGATTGGTGGCAAGGACAGGGTGCTATTGGCGTGTTACGCAGAAGCGAAGACGCCATTTTGATGGTCGAAGCATCCGAGAAACTGGCTCTGGGAGACCCTGTCCAATTCGACGATCACGCTGCGTTTGAAATTCTGGTTGGAACGGCTGCGGCGCTCCACGGTCAGAGGGTCAAGCCGGATCTGATGCCAGATGGATTGGTTCCACTCACGGCGGTACGAGAGCACGTTTTCACGCTGGCGGCAGTGGGTGAAAGCTGCTTTGACCTCTGGCGACCTTTTGCTCAGACTCTGGACCTGATGGGTGCAGCCCCAGAACCGCTGCACGGCGATATTCACCACGGCAATGTCCTGCGTGATGAGATTAGCGGTGACTGGGTGGTGATTGACCCCAAGGGTCTCTATGGGCATCTGGCCTACGATTTTGCCAATCTGTTCTTCAACCCCATGGACCAGCCTGCGCGGGTCGCTCAGCCCGAGCGGATGATGGGGCTTGCGGCCTATATTGAAAGGAAGGTACCCGGGATCGCTGACCGCCATGTGGTGTTGGATTTCGCCTATCTCTATGGCGGCATGTCGTTGCTATGGGGATGGCACGAGACGTGGGCGCCGCAGCGTTTGCAGCAGTTCCAGATGCTCGAAAAGCTACGAAACCAAGCCTTCGAACAGCATCACTGATCGACGCGGTGAGACCTCGGTTCCCCCCATGTCGGTCGAGGAAAGCGCCAAGCGCCATTCACCGGTTGGGAGCTGTAAATCAAGGTTGCTGTCACCAATGTTTATGACAATCGAAACCGCTGGATCTTGCGTGGTAATCGCCGCCAAGTGCAGCACCAGCGCGCACAAACCTTCGTTTTCCCAGTCAGATGCGCACATTTGCAGCGCATCGGTTCGCCACCAGGTCACCTCCCGTGCGTGATGCAGGTGTTTGGCCTGCCGCAGCACGGGCAGGCGGTTGACCAGCGCCAGTGCGTCTTTGACAAAGGACAGCAGTTCAACATCACCGTTCGACCAGTCCAGCCACGACGTTGGCCCATCCTGACAGTAGGCATTGTTATTTCCCGCCTGACTGTGGCCCAGTTCATCCCCCATCGACAGCATCGGCACGCCTTGTGACAACAGCAGCGTCAGCAGCAAAGCCCGCTGCGTGCGGCTGCGCTCGGTCAGGATGGAAGCCGATACCGTTGGCCCCTCAACCCCGTGGTTCCATGACAGGTTATGCCCGTGGCCATCCCGGTTTTGCTCGCCATTGGCGTCATTGTGTTTGTGGTCGTAGCTGACCAGATCGGCCAGCGTGAAACCATCGTGTGCGGTGATGAAATTGATGGATTGTAAGGGCCGGTCAAAGCTGGTTGCCGAACCCAATAAATGATCGGCAAACCGGCGCAAGGCGCCTTTTTGGTGTGCCGGATGCCACAGCGCGCGAGCACTGTCGCGGAAGCGGTCATTCCACTCTGTCCAGCGTCCATCAAATCGTGCGAGCTGATAGCCGTCTTCGCCGATATCCCACGGCTCGGCGATCAGCTTGGCGCGAGCGAGTCGGGGGTCTTGGTCAATCAACCCAATCAGGCTTTCTGGTGGATTTTGCATCTGCCCGGAAGCATCGCGTGCCAGTGTTGAGGCAAGATCAAAGCGGAACCCGTCAAAACCCAAAACGTCATGCCAATAGGCCAGTGCATCCAGAACCAGCCGCTGCACAACAGCATGCCCGCCGTTCAGCGCATTTCCGGTTCCGGTGGGGTTGAAATATCGGGCTTTGTTGCCGGGTTGCAGGTGGTAATAGCTGGCGTTGTCGATCCCGCGAAAGCTCAGCGTTGGCCCCAAATGATCGCTCTCAGCGGTGTGGTTGAACACCACGTCGAGCAACACTTCCAGCCCAGCTTCGTGAAAGCTTTGTACGGTCTGCTGAACCCCCTCAATCGGGTCAGCACTGGCGCTGTAACGGTGCGTTGGAACAAAGAAATGCTGGGTGTTGTAGCCCCAGTAATTGCTCAAACCCAGTGGCTTCAGGTGACGTTCGTCGTAGAATTCCATCAGCGGCAGGAACTCCACCGCTGATATCCCCAATTCAGCCAAATACTGCACCAACGGGCTGTTCTGACCATAAGCCTGAAATGTCCCGCGCACGTTGGGGGCGAGGTCTGGATGCTGCTGCGAGAACCCTTTGAGGTGAGTTTCGTAAATTACGGTGTCACGCCAGCGGGTATTGGGGCGGTTCCAGTGCTGTGGGCTTGGTGTTTGACGGTCAAACCAGCACTTGGGAACAAAGCCAGCGCTGTCGAGGATTGAAAAGCCTGTACCGGTCTCAAAATCCGTAAAGCCGTAGATCGCCGGATCGTCGATCAATTCCCCGCGCAGCGCCTTGGTGTAAGGGTCGGCGAGCAGCTTGTGGACGTTGAATCGATGCCCGTCAGCAGGGGCGTAAGGGCCATCGACGCGAAAGCCATAGGCAAAGCATTCTGGCGCTTGCTCCCAGTTCAGCGCCCACCAACCGTTCTGGCCACGGGTCAGAGGAAGGCGAGCCGTTTCAGTCTGGAGATCATCGGCAAAAATACACAACGAGACCGCTTCAGCGTGTTCGGAGAACAAGGTCGCGCTGATGCCGGTTGCAGTGCGGCGAAGTCCGGGTTCGATCATCTCAGATCAGGCTTCGGAACAAATCGGCATATCCGGCTGCAGAAGCGTCCCACCCAACATCGGCCATCATGCCGTTACGGGTGGTTTGAGCCATCAGGTCTGGTGAATGCTGATAGAGTTTAAGCGCTCGATCCAAGGCCTGTCCCAGACCCGCCGGGCTGACTTCGCGCATGATGATACCGGTCCCCACGCCCTTTCGCAGGGCTGCGGTATTGGCGTCGATCACCGTGTCCACCAGACCACCCACTGGCGAGACCACAGGCACAGAACCATAGCGTTGGGCGCTGAGCTGCGTCAGGCCGCAGGGTTCAAACCGGGATGGTACGAGCAGGAAGTCTGACGCCGCGTGGATGAGGTGCGAGAACGCCTCGTTATAGCCGTCGACGAAAGTAACTTGCGTGGGGTGTTGTTTGGCTTTTGCTGTCAGAGCTGCGGCCAAAGCCGGGTCGCCGCTGCCCAGAATTGCCACCTGCGCGCCGCGGAACACCAGCCCGTCGATCTGCTCGGCAATCATGTCGATGCCTTTCTGATCCGACAGGCGCGAAACCAGCCCGAAAACTGGTTTTTCCGGGTCACTTTGCAGTCCCTGTTCCTGCTGTAACGCCGCTTTCGCAGCCGCTTTGCCAGCAGCGAAGGTCGCCTCGTCGTAGGTCAGCGGAAGCGCCGTATCGGTGGCAGGGTTCCAGACGGCGGTGTCCAGCCCGTTTACCAGCCCCAGCAGGTCTGCGCCCCGGCCAGCCAGCAACTCATTAAGGCCAAAGCCCTGCGCTTCGCCGCAGAATTCAGCTGCGTAGGTCTCGCTCACCGTCGTAACCTTGCTAGCACGCAAAACGGCAGATTTGAGTAGGCTGACATCGCCGTAAAACTCGAACCACGCGCGGTCAA
>JBMTIF010000186.1:0-5274 GCA_049437045.1 Alphaproteobacteria bacterium
ATTTTGAGCGGGTAGGACTGGTGACCCACCTCCCAGATCAGCCGGTCATGCGGGGTGTTGAACACCCGGTGCAGCGCCACAGTCAGCTCCACCACACCCAGTCCAGCGCCCAGATGCCCACCCGTATGACTCACCGCGTCGATCAGCTCGGCGCGCAGCTCATCCACCAGCGCCGGCAGCTCATGGTCTTGCAGGGCGCGCAGGTCTTCGGGGTTGATGACCTTGTCGAGCGTTGGGGTGAGGGGGCGTTGGGTTGGGGGTTGGCTCATAGGACCAGACAGTACACTTTCTTGTTTGCGGCAACCCAAAGATGCTGCCTCTGATTGGGCTAATTGCGGCGAGTTAGCACAAAATCTGCCAAAAAAGACAGGAATGCCAGTGCCGCGCTGTCCTCATTTATATGGTCCTGCACACGCTCAAGGGCAGTCTTTGCTGCGGAAATTTCCTGTTCGCTGCGTGCACGAGCGGCTTCCAGACCCAGTAAAGTGACAAAAGTTGCCTTCCCGGCTTGGGCATCCGCACCGACTGGCTTTCCCAGAGTCTCGGCGTCTGAGACGGCATCAAGAATGTCGTCCGTGATCTGAAATGCCAGTCCCAGATGAATGCCGAAAGCCCGCAGCGCGTCTGCCGCTGGCTGGTCTTCTGCAACCAAGGCAGGCGCTTCACAGGCAAAGCGGATGACCGCGCCGGTTTTCTGAGCCTGCAATCGTTCCAGTGCCGCCAGATCCAGTTCCACGCCTTCGCGCTCGCTGAGCAGATCCAGCATCTGCCCGCGCACCATTTGCGCCCCGGCATCGGACAAGGCGCGCAACGCAACAGGTAGCGATGCCAGATGCCCCAGCGCATAAGTCAGCAGCTGGTCCCCGGCAAGGATGGCGGTTACTTCATCAAACCGACGATGCACCGAAGGTTGGCCACGCCGCGTGTCGGCATCGTCCATGGCGGGCAGGTCGTCGTGGACAAGGCTGTAGGCGTGGAGCGTTTCAACGGCTACGGCAATCTTCTCAGCCGTCTGCGGCGGCAACCCGACGGCTTCACCCGCGGCCAGTGCCAGCATGGCCCGTAGCCTCTTGCCCCCGCCAAGTAGTGCATAGGCGCTGGCGTCCTCCACCCGTTTTTCAGGCGTGGCGGCTGGGGCGCTCCAATCGGCAAAGGCGCGGCTCAGCGCGGCTTCGACCCGATCAAGGTAGGCCGCGCGTTGGGTGTTGAAATCCATGCCGATCAGGCGTCGAAGGGTTCGGTATCGGCTGAGCCATCGGATTTGACGCGGATCTGCTCGATCTTCATGTGCGCTTCGCGCAGTTTGGCGTCGCAATGCATCCGCAGCAGCGATCCGCGTTCGTAAGCCTTGATGCTCTGATCCAGCGAGCCGTCGCCGCGCTCCAGACCATCGACGATCCCGCGCAACTCTTCCAATGCCTGTTCAAAACTCATGGCGCGGATGTCTTCGGGAAGTTCTTGTTCAGTCATTTCTCAAACTCCTTGGAACAGGGCGTTGGCGTGCGCCGTTACGCTGCGAGATAGGGCAGGCAGGTCGTAACCGCCTTCGAGCACGGAAACAACCCGGCCCTGACTATGGCTGTCAGCCAGCGCAACGATCTGCGCGGTCAGCTCGGCAAAACCGTCCTCTTCAACATTCAGTCCGGCAAGGGGGTCGTCGGCATGGGCGTCAAAGCCTGCCGAAATGATAATCAGATCGGGTTGCAGGGCATCCACACGATCCAAAGCCGGTTTCCAGGCCTCAACCAATTCGGCGCTGGTCGTACCGGCCTGCAGGGGGATGTTCAGCACGTTGTCATGGGCTCCGGTTTCGCTCGGATGGCCACTGCCCGGCCACAGCGGCATTTGCTGGCTGCTGACGAACAGGGTGTTCGGATTATCCCAAAGCAGCGCTTGAGTCCCATTTCCGTGGTGAACGTCGAAATCCAGAACGGCGACCTTTCGCGCCTCCATTTCCAGCGCGCGATTTGCTGCTAGAGCCACGTTACCAAAAAAGCAGAACCCCATAGCGCGGTTGGCTTCGGCGTGATGACCCGGCGGTCGGGTTGCCACAAAAACCCGTTTCGCCTTTCCGGCCATAACGCGCTCGGCCGCTTCGATGGCTCCGCCGGCGGCGTACAGCGCAGCGTCGGGTGTGCCTGCTGTCCGGCCCGTGTCGGCGTCGTACCAATCAACCGTCCCCGCCCTGACGGGTTGAAGCATGTCATCAACATAGGCGCTGCCGTGCAGGGTTTTCAGCCGGTCGGGGTTTGCTTTACCCGGTTCCAGTCGCTCAATCGCACGCAATGCATCAGTGGCAGAAAGCCCCTTGAGCACTGCATCCAGTCGCAGGGGTTGCTCCGGGTGGCCCCAACCACGCGGCACGGCTTCACCATCTGAGGCGCGTACGTCACCATGCAAAGCACAGGCTTGATGCGTGAAGATCAGGTTTGCCATGCCGTCTGTCCTCTCTCTTGGGTCCATCCTTTGTTTTGCACGCTGGCGGTCACAGGGCTATGGGTGGGCCTCAAGGTTTCTGTTGGTAAATTCAGTGAGGTGCTTGGGATCATGCAAAAGAAGACCCGAATGAAGATTTTGGCGGTACTCTCGTCTCTGCTGTTCTTCGCAGGGCTCGCCGCGTGGTTTTTCGCCGACCAGCTGGCCGCCTTTTTCGCAGGATAACCGACGCGTCTCAGGCTTGGGGTTTGTGCACCCGCAAGGTCAGAATTTTGCCATCGCCATCCCGTTCTTCTGAGATCATGGAATGTCCAACCGTGTCGCACAGCGCTTTGAAGTCTGCGGGGGCACGTGGGTCGGTGACGCGGATGCGAACTTCAGCACCTTCATCATAATCGCGCAGCGCTTTTCTGGCCTTTAGCACGGGCAGAGGGCACTTCAGCCCCGTAAGATCCAAATCTACCAAACTCAATAATCCTCGGACAGAAGCCTTGGGGTGGCGATGATGGGTAAGGATATGCAGTTGACGCATAAAACCCACCGCCAGACCGGTTTGCACTTTATATAGGACAAGGCGTTGACTTTCCGAGGTTTTGCGAAATATCGCAAAGATGACAGTAACGAACGGCCATAATCACACCACCCTCATCACAGGTTTCGACCTCGATGCCGCGAGCCGTATGCTTCGGTCCATGTCGAATGATCGTCGGCTGGTGATTCTGCTGCTTCTGCGCGGCAAGGAAATGTCGGTAAACGATATTGCCGAGCGCATTGGTCTGAGCCAATCGGCCCTGTCCCAGCATCTGGCCATCCTGCGCTCTGACGGTTTGGTGAAGACCCGGCGGCAGGCGCAGTCGATCTTCTACTCGCTCGCTTCCGAAACCGCGATGACGCTGCTCGATAACGTACAGGCCTTGTTCACGGGTACCAGCGGCCACTACTCTGACGGCAATGTCGAGCACGTCGACTTCCGTCAGCAATCGAACCAGTCGCGCTAAGTCCTTCTGCTTGCTAAAAGGCGAGCATGTTTGATCTTTATCTTCAAGACGATGGCGTCGCCAGGCTGACGCTAAACGCACCTGAGCGTCTCAATGCCTTGCGGCTGGAACACTGGGTTCAGCTCTCAGCGCTGGCGAGCGATCTGGCCGCAAAGCCGGACTTGCGGGCGGTCGTTGTGGCTGGAGCCGGCGACCGGGCATTTTGCGCGGGCGGCGACATCAATGAATTTTGGGAAAAGCGCATGGGCGCCGAGGCGGCTCAGGCCTACAACGCCGAGGTTGACCGCGCTTTGCTGGCGCTCGCCGCCATACCGGTCCCAACCGTCGCACGGATCCACGCGGCCTGCTTTGGGGGCGGGATGATGATTTCGCTGGCTTGCGACCTGCGCTTTGCGGGAACGAGCGCGAAATTCTGCATTCCGCCGGCTAAGATGGGTTTTGCTTATAACGCCTGGCCTCTGGCGCGGTTGCAGCATCTTGTGGGACCGGGACATGCCTTCGATCTGGTCTACACGGCCCGAACGTTGGAGGCTGAAGAAGCCGAGCGGATCGGGCTGGTCAACGCGGTTGCCGAAGACCTTGATGCTCTGGTCGAAAACAGACTTGCTTCCATTCTCGCCCTCGCGCCCCTGTCGCATCGCGCCCACAAACGCCTGTTAAACGAAGCGCCAGAGCCGAGCAGTCTGGCGGAACGGGCCATGACTGACCATCTGTACGACAGCGAAGATTACCAAGAGGCCGTCGCCGCCTTCACCGAGCGTCGACGCCCGAGCTTTAAGGGCCAATAAAATATGCTTAAGCGAATTCCTCTCCTCAACCGACTGGTCGGCGGCTCAAGCGGTGGACCGGGGCGGGTCAACGTTTTGCGATTGCACGGGGTTATCAGCCCCTCAAA
Organism: Alphaproteobacteria bacterium; assembly: GCA_049437045.1. Taxonomy (GTDB): domain Bacteria; phylum Pseudomonadota; class Alphaproteobacteria; order UBA7985; family UBA7985; genus UBA7985. The sequence goes on from JBMTIF010000186.1 coordinate 4,330, forward strand.
GAGCAACAGCCCCCTGGGGGGAGGTGGTCCGGTTCTTAACCTCGAATCGCTGGCAGCGGATATTGAAAAGGCGTTCAAGCCCTCTGGTCTGTCGGCTGTCGCGCTGCTGATCAACTCGCCGGGCGGCAGTCCTGTTCAGTCTAACCTGATCGCCGCACGCATTCGGCAGCTGGCTGATGAAAAAGACATTCCCGTCATCGCCTTCACCGAAGACGTGGCGGCCAGTGGCGGTTACTGGTTGGCCTGTGCTGCTGATGAAATCGTTGCTGATCCGGCGTCGATTGTCGGCTCCATCGGCGTAATCAGCGGCGGTTTCGGGTTCACAGGGCTGATGGAAAAACTCGGCGTGGAGCGGCGGCTCTATACGGCAGGTGAGAACAAGTCCCGGTTGGACCCCTTCAGTGCGGAAAAGGAAAGTGATGTTGAGTGGATCAAGTCTCTGCAACTGGATCTGCACGAAATCTTCCGCACCTACGTCGAAACCCGCCGGGGTGAGAAGTTCAAGGTCGACGACCCGCGCAGCCTGATGAACGGCGACGTATTTCTGGGCGATAAAGCACTGGAGCTGGGCATGGTCGACGGGGTCGGTGACATGCGTTCCACCTTGCGTGCGCGCTTTGGTGAGAAAGTCCAGATCAAGCTGGTCAACAAGCCAAAACGCGGGCTGTCGTTCCTGAACCTGCTCGGTTCACGTCGAGAAGACCCGTTTGCTTCAGCCATTTCGGCGCTGGAACAGCGGTCTCTTTGGGGTCAATACGGCCTCTAGAACGACAGGAAAGCAGGCTGAGGGTTGCAGGGCAGGCGGGGGCGTCCCGTCGGATCGCTGCTGTTTTCCAGCGGCCCAAGGCGCTAGTGTCACCGCCAACATCGATACCACCTGAGGGCCAGACCCCGTGACTTTTCAGAAGCAAAAGGCTGACAAGGCCACTTGTTTTCAGCGCCTCG
>JBMTIF010000187.1:0-5238 GCA_049437045.1 Alphaproteobacteria bacterium
CGTGCCCTCGACCTTCCACGGGATTCCGACAGGCTCATAGGTGCCGATCAGCATTCCGTCCCGTTCTTGGCGGAAGTACATGTTGGCCTCGTAGTCGATGCCGCACGGCAGACGTTCACCCCAATTGGCCACCTGATCGATGCGCTCGGTCAGCAGATAGTGGTGCTCCATCGGTTGCACGGGGAAGTGCAGGCCCGTCATATGCCCAACTTCCCGCGCCCACAGGCCACCGCAGTTCACGATGTGCTCGGCGTTGATGACCCCTTGCGGCGTGGTCACGTCCCACGTTCCATCGGCGCGCTGTGTGGTCGCGGTTGCTGGTGTGTGAGTGAAGTACTGTGCGCCGTAGTGCCGGGCAGCCTTGGCGAAGGCGTAGGTGGTACCAGAAGGGTCCAGATCACCGTCCTGATCATCCCATAGCACCGCATGATAGTGTGAAGGGTCAACCAGTGGGTGGCGCTCACCCAACTCTTTGGGCGAAATGAATTCCTGCTGCAGGCCCATATAGCGTGCTTTGGACCGCTCACGCTTCAGGTAGTCATACCAGGTCTTGTTGGACGCAAGATAAAAACCGCCTGTGAGGTGCAGGCCGATGTCCTGCCCCGAAAGCTCTTCGACTTCCTTGTAGAGCCCGATTGTATAGCTCTGCAGCCGCGAGATATTCGGGTCGGACGAAATCGTGTGGATCTGCCCCGCTGCGTGCCATGAAGAGCCAGACGTGAGCTCATCACGTTCCAGCAGGACAGCATCTTTCCAACCAAACTTGGCGAGGTGATAAAGGATCGAGCACCCCACTACACCGCCACCGATCACAACGACTTTTGCATGGGACGGCAGGGCTTTTTTGGCACTGGGGCCTTCTTTAATGAACTCGGGCATAGAATGTCTCTTCGGTCGTCGATTTCGGTTGATTAGAGGTTAGTACCAGGCGTCAGGCAGCTCTTCCTTGCGTCGAGCAACGTAGGCTTCCAGCTCTTCACGCTTGGCTTGATCCAGCGCCGGGGCTTGGTATTCGCTGAGCATGTGGTTCCACTTCTCAAAGGCTCGGACACGCATGTCCTTGGACCCGTCAGCTTCCCAGTTTTCAACGTTATCGCTGTTGCTCAACTGCGCTTCATAAAAGGCATCAGAGTAGTTCGACATGGTGTGTGCGGAGCCAAGGAAGTGACCACCCGGTGCGACTTCTTCAAAGGCGCTGCGGGCAAAGGCATTTTCATCGTCCTGAAGACCAACGCCGAGCAGCTTCTGATAACTGCCCAGGCGGTCGGCATCCATGATCAGCTTCTCATACCCTGTGCTCAAACCGCCTTCGAGCCAACCAGCAGCGTGCAAGGTGAAGTTTGACCCGGCAAGCATGGTCGAATGCATGGAATCTGCGCTTTCGTACGCGGCCTGTGCGTCTTCGATCTTACTGGCAGTCAGGGAGCCGCCACAGCGTAATGGCAATCCCAGACGCCGGGACAACTGACCGATCATGTAATTGGAGAGAACGGGTTCCGGCATTCCAAAAGTTGGCGCACCCGTCCGCAATGACATGGACGAAAGGAAGTTACCCATCACGAAAGGCGCACCGGGTCGGACAAGCTGCGCAAAGGCACAGACCATCATCGACTCAACGACAGCCTGACAGACTGAAGCTGCGGTGCTGACCGGCCCCATGGCACCAGTGAGGATAAAGGGTGTGACCACCATGGCCTGCCCGCGGCCTGAATAGACCTGCACCGCCTGACTGACGACACGATCCACCAACAAAGGCGAATTGGTGTTGACGTTGGCCATGATGCAAACGTCGCTGTCCAGCCGCTCTGCCCCGAACAGGATATCAATCATATCGACCGTATCCTGAGCCCGGCTCATCTCGGTTATCGCACCCAGAAACGGCTTATCGCTCAGCGTCATTTGGGCAAAAACCATGTCCAGGTGGCGTTTGGACACTGGAATATCCGTCGGCTCACAAATGACAAACGACCCATGGTGCAGGTTCGGATGCATGTAGACCAGCTTCAACAGCTTTTCGTAATCATCGAATTCCGCGTAGCGTCGCCCCTTTTCCAGATCCCGCACAAAAGGCGCACCGTAGATCGGCGCAAACACCTGATGATTGCCGCCAATGGTGACAGAGCGTTCAGGGTTGCGCGCATGTTGGACAAACTGGCTCGGGGCCTTGGCAACAAGATCGCGTATGAACTGGGCGTCGGCCTTGATCAGATCACCGTGCTCCCCAGTCGGCTCTATCCCAGCCTTGCGCCAAATCTCCAGCGCGACTGGATCATCCCGGAAAGCGACGCCGATGTTTTCGATCATCCAATCGACTTGCGCCTCAAGTTTTTCGACCTGTGCTTCATCCAGTGGATCATAGAACGGCAGAACCCTGCGGATATGCGGCGAGGCTACGGTTGCCGCTTCGGCTCTCACCCCGCGTACAGGACGCGTTCTTCTCGCCATGGTTCGCTCCTTGTCAATCTGCTGCGCACAGTGCCTTCATTTTTTCGGCTTGTATTCCTTGAAAATGAATATGGTTTGGATAGGCTACACCTATGCAAAGACACAGTTTTCTACTCCAGAATTCCCGCCTGTTGATCGTATTTGAAGCAGCGGCGCGCCTGCAGTCCTTCACCAGAGCGGCTGAAGAATTGAACATGCAACAGCCTTCTGTAAGCGGATCCATCCGGCAGTTGGAAGACAATCTCAGCCTGCGTCTGTTCAAACGGAGTCATCGGAAGATCGAACTGACCCGCGCCGGACAACGGCTTTTCGCAGACATTGCGCAGCCAATGGGGAGCCTTGAAGACTCGCTTCAGTCAATCAAGCAACAAGGCGAATTGGACTATGTCACGCTGAGTACGTCGACAGCCTTTTCCTATTACTGGCTTATGCCGCGTGTCCCGGACCTGCGCTTGCAGCACCCGGATATTGATCTGCGCATGCTGAACAGCGACAGGGATCCAGAATTGGCGCAAGACGATATCAGCTTGGGCATTCGCATCGGTAAAGGCGACTGGCCAGCCTATGAGGCCGTAAAACTGGCGGACGAAATCATCTATCCCGTCGCCAGTCCGGGGTTCATCAGTGGTGTTGGATCGCTGGAAAGTATCGAGCAACTCAGCACCCGGCGACTGATCCACCTCGAAGAGCCTGTGCGCCAGCGACCAACATGGTCACAGTGGTTCAGCCATCACGGACAGGACACCATAACCCTACCCCGTGGACTGCGTCTGAACGACTACGCACTGGTATTGCAAGCAGCCGTTTCCGGCGAAGGTTACGCTTTTGGCTGGGACCATGTCGTGAAAACCATGATCCAGCGGCGCCTCCTGGTCGGTCTGACCGACTGGGCTTGGGAAACAGGGAACAGTGTTTATCTGGTCTGGCCCAACGACCGCCCACTTGCCCCGAAAGCCGAGCAGGTTCGGGATTGGATCGTCGCCTCAGCGTCCAACTAGGCCTTGCGCTTACGGCTTGGCCACAAGATCAGCAGCATCAGGATCGCAACATCAACATCCAACACGATAAAGGCCCAGATCCAGAGTTCGGGTAGCGCCAGCATTGGCTTGAAAGCAAAGGCCATCAAACCGCCGAAAAGCGCGACAAAGAACTGAAACCAGGCAACCCAGCGCGACTGCTGCCACAGTCCCCACGCGAGCAGCAGGTACACAAAACCAGCCGGAACCAGCAATTGAGCGGTGAAACTAAACCCACCTGTCGGGATGAAGACCAACAGATGCAAAAGGGCATTCAACACCATCAAAACAGCAGCGATACGGTAAAACAGCGGCAACAGGGACATGATCGGCTCCGGTAATCAGGCTAACGGCAAGTAAACATTCGATTACTTTTTCGAACCGATCCACGCAACCAAAAAAGGCCCACGCTCGATGCGGCGAGCATGGGCCTTTTAGGGAGCGTGAACCGGCATAAAGGAGGAGCTCATGCCGGTTCGCGCTTAGAGGTGTGGTGGCCTCATTCGTTTTGGGGTCAGGACTTCGTAGCGCCCGGCCCCGGAATTGCACCATCAGGACACTTACCGAGAATGATCATCCCCAGCACTTCGTCCTTGGTGACATCTTCGGTACGCGCGGTGCCGACCGTCTGCCCGTTCTTCATCACCATCACACGGTCCGCGAGATCGAAGACGTCATGGATATCGTGGCTGATGAGGAAAATACCGATACCATCGCGTTTGAGTGCCTGGATCAGCTCACCCACCTGCTCGGTTTCCTGCGGCCCCAGAGCGGCGGTTGGCTCATCCATAATCAGGATTTGCGCGTTGAACAGGATGGCTCGGGCAATCGCCACCGATTGACGCTGACCGCCTGAGAGCTTGGCAACCGGTTCCTTGAAGCGTTCAAAGTTGGGGTTGAGACGCCCCATGACCTTGCGCGCTTCAGATTCCATCGCAACATCGTCGAGCGTTCCCCACCGGGTCAGGATTTCCCGACCCAGATAGAGATTGGCAGCAGCGTCGACGTTATCGGCAACGGCGAGGGTCTGGTAAATCGTCTCAATCCCGTAAGACTTGGCATCGCGGGGATTGTTGATGGTCGCCTGCTCGCCGCGGACAAAAATGTCGCCGCTGTCTTTGCTGTAGGCTCCGGACAGAACCTTGATCAGCGTGGACTTACCTGCGCCGTTGTGGCCAAGGATGGCAACGACCTCACCGGGGAACAGACTGACTGAGGCCTGATCGACCGCTTTGATGCCGCCAAAAGCCAGTGAAATGTCGCGCAACTCGACGAGCGGTGTTTGGGACTTGTTTTCTGTCATTGTTCTTATCCCTATTTCGCGCGCTTGCGGTAAACGGTGTCAACCCAGACGGCAAAGACCAGCACCGTTCCCACGACAATTTGCTGAATGGCTGCGTCAAAGCCGATCAGCACCATTCCAGTCTGGAGCGACTGCATCACCACCGCTCCTAGAATCGCTCCATAGATCGTACCGATTCCGCCAGAGAACGACGTTCCACCAATCACCGCAGCCGCGATGACGTAAAGCTCGTCCAGTGTCCCAAGGTTGTTGGTTGCCGAGTTCAGACGCGCAGAGGCGATAACAGCTGATAGACCGCAGAGCGTCCCCATCAGCGCAAAGATTCGAACAGTGACCCAACGGGTCGCGATACCCGCCAATTCCGCAGCTTCGGGGTTGCCGCCGATGGCAAAAACATAGCGTCCAAACTTGGTACGTGTCGCAAGAAACGTCATGCCAACGCCCACCGCCAGCAGGATAATCACCGGAATGGCA
>JBMTIF010000188.1:0-5205 GCA_049437045.1 Alphaproteobacteria bacterium
GTCCGGCACCCGGGCCCAGACCTCTGCGTTCGCCGGGTTTTCCGTTTCGAACCACTGGCCGCCCGTCGGATCGTGCCATTGGTTGTTCGCGAAGTACTGATAGGTCTTTAGCGGCTCAGACATGGGCATTCTCGCTGGGGTTTTCGGGCGGTAAGGCAGGACGTTGCAGGATCATGTCTGCGGCCTTTTCCGCCATCATGACCACAGTAGCATACAGGTTGCCCGTGATCTGTGTCGGCATGGCAGCGGCGTCACAGACCCGAAGGCCTTCGACCCCGCGCACGCGCAATTCTTCGTCCAAAACGGCGTGCAAGTCCGTTCCCATGCGCGCAGTGGAGCACGGATGGTGGCCGGTGTAGGCCGTTTCGCGAATGGCGTGGATGATTTCGGCTTCGGTTCGGGCGTCCTTCCAAACACCGATTTCGCCCTGATGATACTGGGCAATTTCCTGCTGTGCCATGACATCCCGCATCACATGGACACCGCGCACCAACTCATCGACATCACTGGGGTGGGACAGCAGGTTGGGGTCTATGACCGGATAATCGCTGGGGTTGGCGCTCTTGAGGCGGACGGTGCCGAAGCTCTTGGGCCTTTCCTGATTGATATCAATCTGCAAGCCCGGTTTGGCGACTTTCCGCCCTCTGACCAGCAGCTTTCGCCCAAGGCGCTGCAACAGCGGTGCCTTGTCTTCTTCGCCAGCGCCTATGTTTTCGTCGATAATCATGGGGGTCATGAAGACTTCCAGTTCCGGCAGTGCCGGGTCTTCAAAAGCATGGAACAGGACGGAGGAAAACAGCGCCCCGCCACCCGGGCCGGAGCCATTGAGCAACCATCGACCCATCAACAATGCTGCACGATCCAGCCGCTGGTGTTTGGCGTGGCTAAGGTCGAGGCGGTCAGAGGTGTATTGGATCGAAACATCCACGTGATCGGCCAGATTACCGCCTACGTCCGGGGCGTCCAAAACCGGCTCGATCCCATGCTCGCGCAGGTGGTCCGCTGGGCCAATACCTGAGAGCATGAGCAGGTGAGGGGTGCCGAAAGCACCCTGACAAACGATCACTTCGCGTTCGGCGCGGATGATCTCACCGTCGAGCGTCTGGACCCCGACAGCCCGCTTTCCGTCCATCACGATACGGGCAATCTGACTGTGGGTTTTGATGGTCAGGTTGTTGGGCTTATCGCGCAGGTAGGCGATGGCCGAAGACTGACGAATGCCTCGCGAAACCGTGCTGTCAGTTCGCGCGACGCCCGTGCGTTCCGACCCGTTGAAGTCGTCGATTTCGCGATGTCCAGCGGCTTTTGCAGCATCAATAAAGGCGCGATCAATCTTGCCGAAATTCACCGAAGGTTCGGTTTTCAAGGGACCATCGACCCCGTGCCAAGCGTCTCGTCGGTCGCGCGAGCCTTCTGCCTTTTTGAAGTAGGGTAAAACGTCGGCGTAGCCCCAGCCGTTGAGACCCATTTGCCGCCATTGCTCGTAGTCGACAGCAACCCCGCGCATATAGATCATGCCGTTGACGATGGATGAACCGCCCAGTGCTTTGCCGCGGGCATAGTAAATCGTGCGCCCGTTCAGGCCGGGTTGCGGTTCACTCTGGTAGCCCCAGTCCAGTTTAGGATTGCCAAAAACAAAGCCATTTCCGGCTGGCATGCGGATGAACAGGTCTTTGCCATTACCCCCTGCTTCGACGATGCAGACACTGACTGACGGGTCTTCGGCCAATCGTGCCGCCAAAGCGCAACCTGCTGAACCGCCGCCGGCAATGACGTAATCAAAGCCCATCAGCACAATCTCTCCAAAATGGCATCGGTGACTTGGACGGTTGAATGCTTTCCGCCGATGTCCGGCGTCAAAAACCCATCGCTCAGAGCTGCATCGACTGCTTCATCCAGTGTTTGTCGAATATCGGGTCTTGCAAAGCTGTGTTCGAACATCAACCCCACGGAAAGGATCATACCAATCGGATTTGCAATGCCTTTTCCGGCAATGTCAGGCGCGGAGCCGGAGGTGGATTCATAGAGACCAAAGGCGGTTCCAGACCCCGGATTGCTTGCCAGACAAGCCGAGGGCAGCATCCCCAAAGATCCCGAAAGCACACCGGTCAGGTCACTGAAAACATCACCCAACTGGTTGCAAGCCAAAACAACGTCAAAGTCTCTGGGACGCACCATCATCTGAAAGGCGCAGTTGTCCGCAAACATGTTTTCAAACTCAACATCCGGGTAATCCAACGCCACTTCCGATACGACGGAGCGCCAGAGCTTGTAGCTCTCCATCACGTTGGATTTGTCACAGCTGACAACCCGGTGCCGTCGCATCCGCGCCAACTCAAAGCCGCCACGGGCAAAACGTTCGATTTCGACCTCGTCATAGGCGGTCAGGTCAAAGCCCTCGCGCTTTCCGTTCACCAGCCGCTGACCACGCATCGTGGCGAACATGGCGCCGCCGCACATCTCTCGCAGGATCAGGATATCCGAACCCTTCGCAATGTCGGAGCGGAGCGGGATGCGAGGCAGCAGTGACGACCAACTCCGCGCAGGCCGCAAGCCAAGATAGGTCTGCAAATGATGACGCAGGTACATCAGTCCGTCCTGATTTTCCGGACCGCCGGGCATCCTTATGGTGTCCCACTTCGCCCCGCCAACAGCACCCACCAGAACAGCATCTGAGCGCCGCGCTTTGGCCAAAACCGCTTCAGTGCAGAAAACCCCATGTTGATCGTAACAAGCGCCGTGCAGCAGATCGTATTCGACTTCGACGGTTTGACCTGCTCTCGCGGCCAAAACCTCAAGAACCCGAAGCGCTTGTTCAAGGATCTCCGGGCCGATGCCATCACCGGGCAGGGCAAGCAAATGGGCCATTGACGTGCTTTTCCTCTCCTCTCCGGATTTCCGGACCATCCCCATTGGTGTCTATACGCGTTCATGGAGCCGTAATATTTCTGAAACACAACACCATCGAACCAAAAGTCGCAAGGAAGGCGCGTGTGACTGTATTTGCTCTTAACGGCCTTGGCCGTATCGGGAAATTAGCCCTCAAGCCGCTGTTGGAGCGGGGGGCAGAGATTGCGTGGATCAACGATGCCATCGGTGATCCCGCCATGCATTCGCACCTTTTTGAATTCGATACTGTTCATGGCCGATGGGACGCTGAGCATTCCTTTGATGACAGCAGCGTGGGAATTGACGGCAAAAGACTGCCTTTCATTGGAACATCCAGCCTTGCGGAATTGCCGCTCGACGGGGTCGATGTGGTTATTGACTGCACGGGCGTTTTCAAGTCCGAGGCCGAGTTGCAGCCCTATTTCGATGCGGGTGTGAAAAAGGTGGTGGTAAGTGCGCCCGTCAAAGATGGGCCAACAGCCAACGTCGTCTATGGCGTGAATCACGATACTTATCGCCCCGAAGTTCACAGCATCATTACCGCCGCGTCTTGCACCACGAACTGTCTCGCGCCCGTGGTCAAAGTCATCCATGAAGCCTTGGGGATCAAGCACGGCTCCATCACCTCCATTCATGACGTTACCAACACTCAAACCATCGTAGATCGTCCGGCCAAAGATTTGCGTCGCGCGCGCTCGGCGCTGAATTCGCTGATCCCGACCACGACGGGCAGCGCGACGGCGATTACTTTGATTTATCCCGAGCTCGCTGGAAAGCTGAACGGCCACGCGGTGCGGGTTCCTTTGCTCAACGCATCGCTGACTGACTGTGTGTTCGAAGTCGAAAGGGTCACCACGGCTGATGAGGTCAACGCCCTGTTCAAAGCCGCCTCTGAGGGTGTTTTGCAGGGCATACTGGGCTACGAAGAACGCCCGCTTGTCTCCACCGACTACACCAATGACCAGCGCTCCGCGATCGTTGATGCTCTTTCTACGATGGTGGTCAATGGAACGCAGGTGAAGGTTTACGCCTGGTATGACAACGAAATGGGCTATGCCCATCGCCTTGTGGATGTCGCGCTGATGGTTGGGGATCGGCTTTGAGTGCCGGGGCGGCCTATGCTGGTGTAACCGCGGCCTATTGGGCGTTGATGCTCACTGATGGTGCGCTGCGAATGCTGGTCCTGCTGCACTTTCACACCCTGGGCTTTACCCCGGTTCAGCTCGCTTATCTTTTCCTGCTCTATGAATTTGCTGGCATGGTTACCAACCTTTTCGCCGGGTGGATTGCTGCACGCTATGGCATGACGACGACGCTATACGCCGGAATGCTGTTGCAAGTGCTGGCGCTTCTGGCACTGGCGCTGCTCAATCCTGCGTGGGCGCTTGGCCTATCGGTGGCTTACGTGATGCTGGTGCAAGGGGTCAGTGGCGTGGCAAAGGACCTGACCAAAATGTCATCCAAGTCTGCCGTGAAGCTGCTGGCACCCAACACACAAGGTGGCTTGTTCCGCTGGGTTGCAGTGCTGACCGGGTCCAAAAACGCCATCAAGGGCCTAGGCTTCCTGCTTGGCGCTGCATTGCTCGCCATTTTTGGATTTGACGCGACAGTCGTGGGTATGGCTGTCATCCTTGCTTTCATCCTCGTGGCGGTCTTTTGTGCAATGCCTTCCCGCCTTCCTGTTGGCCGCAAAGATGCGAAGTTCAGTGAGGTGATTTCCAAATCTGCAAACATCAATTGGCTTAGTGCTGCACGCCTGTTCCTGTTTGGCGCGCGCGATGTCTGGTTTGTGGTTGGGATACCCATCTACTTCTATGCAGCGCTCGCTGATGGTTCAGAGGAAAGTCGGCGCTTTGCCTTTTTTACCATCGGAACTTTCATGGCGTTGTGGGTCATTTTGTACGGTGCTGTGCAGGCCATAGCACCACGCGTGCTTGGCGCCGCGTCTCAGCCAGAAGCGGCACTCGTCGGCAAAGCCCGTATCTGGGCGTGGGGGCTGAGCCTCATACCCGCGAGTTTGATGCTTGCCGTTCTGTTCTTTCCCTCGCCACATCCAGCCCTGACGACGATTTTGGTCTTTGGATTGCTGATATTTGCCGCCGCATTCGCCGTTAACTCCGCCCTCCATTCTTACCTCATCCTTGCATTTTCCAAGACTGAGCGGGTCACTATGGACGTCGGGTTTTATTACATGGCCAATGCGGGCGGTCGTTTGATTGGTACAGCCTTGTCTGGACTGGCTTTTCAGCTTGGCGGCCTGACACTGCTGTTTGGCGTCGCAGCAGTCATGGTTGTCCTCTCTGCACTGGCAGCGGG
>JBMTIF010000189.1:0-5197 GCA_049437045.1 Alphaproteobacteria bacterium
TGCGATGCATCAAAGCCTTCGATGCGGGCGATGCCGCTTTCAGCGTTCAGAATACGCTTCCAGACGTTATCGACCCCGGCCCCCAGCGGTGACACCATACCAACGCCGGTGACCACAACACGGCGCAAACCGGTCATGCTCTACCCTCACCCGTAAGGCAGAACGGCGCGAAACGCGCCATTCCGTCAGTCAGTCAGAGAAGCGCAGGCTTAGCCTACTGCTTCGGAAATGTGCTTAACGGCATCGCCAACGGTGCCGATTTTTTCTGCAGCGTCGTCAGGAATTTCGAGGTTGAACTCTTCCTCAAAAGCCATGACCAGCTCAACGGTATCCAGGCTATCCGCGCCCAGATCGTCTACAAAGCTTGCGCCCTCGACAACTTTGTCTTCTTCAACAGACAAGCGCTCAACGACGATTTTCTTAACGCGATCAGCAACGTCACTCATGGTTAACAGTCCTATGGTTGTTCGTTAAATGGAATAGGATGCGGTCCCTTAACACAAGCTTTGAGCTTGTCGAAACCACAGAACGGTGGGTCTGCTGACCGCTACGGCTATAGCATGGCCATCCCGCCGTTCACGTGCAAGGTCGTTCCGCTCATGTATCCGGCCTCTTCACTGGCCAGATAAACCACTGCGGCAGCGATTTCTTCAGGCTTGCCCATGCGCCCGGAAGGAACGTGGGCGATCTGCTCTGCCACGACTTTTTCCGGCAGATCGGCGGTCATGGCTGTTTCGACAAAACCCGGCGCAACACAGTTTGCCGTGATCCCGCGGGAGCCAACTTCGCGGGCAATCGACTTGGTCATGCCCACGATCCCCGCTTTGGAAGCAGCATAGTTTGCCTGTCCGGGGTTACCCATGAAGCCCACGACAGAGACGACGTTGATGATTCGTCCCCAGCGGCGCTTCATCATGCCCTTCATCGCGCCACGGCACAGGCGAAAGGTTGCGGACAAGTTGACGTCGATGACCTGTGCGAAGTCATCGTCCTTCATGCGCATGGCCAGACCATCCTTGGTCAGACCGGCATTGTTCACCAGAATATCAATCTGCCCTGCCGCGGCTTCGGCATCGGCCAGCATTTTCGCTTCGCTTTCCGCGTCGCCCAGATCGGCGGTGAAGATGTGACAGGGGGTCGAACACGCCGCTGCGGTTTCCTGCAGCGCTGCTTCCCGCCGCCCGGTCAGGACCAAAGTGGCACCTTGGGCAGACAGAGCGATGGCCGTAGCGCGCCCGATTCCGCCGGAGGCACCGGTGACGAGGGCAACTTTTCCAGTGAGGTCAAACATAGACTTTCCTTATTCACCGACCGTTTTGGGTGTTGAGGGACAATTTGGGCCTAGCCGAGCGATTCCGCAAAGGCTTTGAGTCCATCCGCCGTGCCGACCGACTGTGCGGAGACATCAGAGACAATGCGCTTGGTCAGCCCGCCCAAAACAGCGCCTGCGCCCAGCTCAACCAGCTCGGTCACGCCATTGGCAGCCATCCACTCGACCGACTCGCGCCAGCGCACGCGGCCCGTCACCTGCTGCACCAGCAGTTCAGCGGTCTGCGCCGGGTCGTCGTAGCTGGCGGCCAAGACGTTGGCGACAACTGGCAAAGCCGGTGCGCTGATCGCTGCGCTGGCCAGAGCCTCAGCCATGGCATCAGCAGCCGGTTGCATGAGAGAGCAATGGAAAGGCGCGGAAACGGGTAGCGGCACGGCACGTTTTGCCCCTGCTGCCTTCATCGCTTCACCGGCTGCTGTAATCGCAGCCGCAGAGCCGGAAATCACGACCTGGCCATTGGCATTGTCGTTGGCGACTTCGGCCACACCCAGGCTTGAATCTGCTTCGGCGAGGACGGCTTCAACCTGCTCCATGCTCAGTCCCAAGACCGCCGCCATCGCGCCTTCGCCGACGGGAACAGCCGATTGCATGGCCTTGCCGCGCAAGCGCAGCAGCTTGGCAGTGTCAGCAATCGACAACGCACCGACGGCCGCCAACGCCGAATACTCCCCCAAAGAGTGTCCCGCGACAAAGCCGCCGTGGTCCTTGAGCGCGATCCCGAATTCGGCTTCCAGCGCCCGAACAGCGGCCAGCGATACCGCCATCAGCGCAGGTTGGGTGTTCTCCGTCAGCTTGAGGTCATCGTCCGATCCATCGAAGACCAGCGCCGAGAAGTTCTCGCCCAGTGCCTCATCCACTTCATCAAAGACCGCTTTTGCTGATGGGAAGGACTCGGCAAGATCCTTGCCCATTCCGATTTTCTGACTGCCCTGACCGGGGAACACAAAGGCTCTCATGACGCGCGGTTCCGTTCTCAACGTGACTGTTCTCAACAATTGCCGGGGTTTATGCGCCGGTGTAGCCCGCCTGACAACCAGCGCAGCGGGTTTAGCTGGGTATCACGGGAGCCATGCGTCGGGACTGTTGTTTCCGGCAGCGGTTGGGGCTAAACGAACGCTGCTCAACTACTCCTTGCCCGGTCTAGAGCTTTACCAAACGAGCGGGCTGTTGGGCGTTCCGGTTTTTCGGGCGCTCATATTATCCAAAGGGAGTCATATAGAATGGCTTTTTACGAATGCGTCTACATGGCGCGGCCGGATGTATCCCCGACTCAGGTCGAGGCGATCACCGAGCAAATCACAACCATCGTCACTGAGTACGGCGGTTCGGTTCACTCCACCGAGTACTGGGGCCTGAAGTCCCTCGCGTACCGCGTGAAGAAGAACCGCAAGGCGCACTACGTGCTGATGAACATCGACATGAACAATGAAGGCAAGGCTGAGATGGAGCGTAACATGGCGCTGAACGAAGACGTTCTGCGCATGATGACCCTCCGCATCGAAGAAATGCCTGAAGGTCAGTCCATCCAGATGCGTGCCAAGGCGCGCGGTGACCGTCCTGATCGGGGCGACCGCGGTGATCGTGGTGATCGCGGTGGCGACCGTGGCGGTGAACGCCGCGAACGTCGCGACGCTGAATAAGAGTTAGGAAGAGGATAAAGACTATGGCTCGACGTCCATTTACCCGTCGCAAGAAGTCCTGCCCGTTCTCTGGCCCTAACGCTCCAGTGATCGACTACAAGGACACCAAGTTGCTGAGCCGCTTTCTTTCCGAGCGCGGTAAAATCGTTCCCAGCCGGATTACGGCTGTGTCCGCAAAGAAGCAGCGTGAACTCTCCCGCGCCATCAAGCGCGCCCGCACGATGGCCCTGCTGCCATACGTGATCGGCTAAAGCGGAAAAGGAACGCAAAACAATGATGAACGTTATCCTTCTCCAGCGCGTCGACAAGCTCGGCCAAATGGGTGATGTCGTAACCGTCAAGCCCGGTTACGCTCGTAACTTCCTGCTGCCCCAAGGCATCGCTCTGCGTGCTACGGATGCGAACAAGGCGACTTTCGAAGCCAAGCGCGCACAGCTGGAAGCTGACAACCTCAAGCGTCGTGAAGAAGCGGAAGACATGGCTGGCCGTATGGAAGGCCTGTCCATCCCGATGATCCGTCAGGCGTCCGATACCGGTCAGCTGTACGGCTCGGTAACCACGCGTGACATCGCTGCTGGTATCTCTGAGGCTGGTTTCACCATCACCTCCAATCAGGTTCTTCTCGACCGGGCCATCAAGACGCTGGGTGCACACCCAATCCGCGTCAAGCTGCACCCGGAAGTCGACCTGATGGTTCAAATCAACGTCGCCAAGTCTGAAGAAGAGGCTATGGGTCTGGTTGTTGAGGAAGAAGAAGACGATTTCGGTAACGATCTCGAATTCGGTGCCTTCGACAACGAAGACGGTGATGTGGTGATCGAACGCTCTGACGCCGGCGAAGACGAAGCGCCAGCAGAAGAAGAAGCTGCGGCTGAGTCCGAAGACGACTAAGACTTTCGGCCTTTAGGCTGAACCCAAAATAAAAGGCCCGGTGCGCATAGCGCCGGGCCTTTTTTGTGTTTTAGTCCAGTGGCTCTACCACTTGGACACGCACGGCACCTTGGACAGGTCCGCGCGATCCTTGTAGCGACCGGCGATCTGGGTGACTTCCGCCATCAGCCCTTCGTCCAGCGTGGTTGGGTTCAGGCCCAGACCGAGGAACTGCTCGTTGGCGACGTTCAGCTCATTCTCAGCGGCTTCTTTGCGCGGGTTTTCCAGACGGGCCACTTCTGCGCCCGTCATCCCGGCGATTTTGTCGGCCAGATCGCGTACGCGGTGGGTCTCGGTCATCTGGTTCAGGATCGCGACGCGTTCGCCCTTGGCTGGGGGGTTCTCCAGCGCCAATTGCACACAGCGCACCGTATCCTTGATATGGATAAAGGCCCGCGTCTGCCCGCCGGTGCCGTGCACGGTCAGCGGATAGCCGACAGCGGCCTGCATCAGAAAGCGGTTGAGCACCGTCCCGTAGTCGCCATCGTAGTCGAACCGGTTGATCAGCCGTTCGTCGCGCTCGGTCTGCGGGGTCTGCGTGCCCCAGACAATGCCTTGATGCAGGTCGGTGATCCGCACGTCGTCGTTCTTGTTGTAGAAGTGGAAGAACAGCGCATCCTGCGTCTTGGTCATGTGATAAATCGAGCCGGGGTTGGCGGGGTAGAGAATTTCCGTCTCGACCTCTTCGCCCGGACGGACCTCAACTTTGACGTTCAGGTAACCCTCGGGGATCTGCATGCCCGCGGTGCCATAACCATAAACCCCCATCGTGCCCAGGTGGACCAGATGGATGTCGCGGCCCGATTCAACGATAGCCGCGCACACGTTGTTGGTCGCTCGCAGATTGTTGTCCACCGTATAGCGCTTGTGCTTGGCCGTTTTCATCGAATAGGGCGCGGCGCGCTGCTCGGCGAAGTGAACCACCGCATCCGGCTTGGTTTCTGCGATCAGGGCGAGGAAGCTGTCATAGTCTTCAGCCAGATCAAGATTGCGAAACTCGATGTCGCGCCCGCTGACTTCTTTCCACGCCGCCAACCGCACGCCCATCGGCTGTATCGGTGTCAGAGACTGGGCTTCCAGTTCGTTATCGATGTTTCGGCGGGACAGGTTATCAACGATGGTGATGTCGTGACCCTGTTCGGACAGATGCAAAGCCGTTGGCCAGCCGCAAAACCCGTCGCCACCCAGTACCAGAACTTTCATGGGAAGGTACTCCGTCATTTGAATGAGCCTCCCATAAAGGGGTGATTTCTGGTCGAGAACAGACCCAAGGCGGCAAGTCTGTTCAGCGTCTAGT
>JBMTIF010000190.1:0-5171 GCA_049437045.1 Alphaproteobacteria bacterium
TGGATTTGCCTACATCACTGAATTTGCGTTGATCGTTACTGTTCAGCTCACTGGTTGGAAGTTGATGGAGCTTTTTGGACTTGGGAAAGGCTCCTAGGGGGTTTGCAGCTCAATGAAACCCGTGGTGATCTCAGACATCTGATGAAGAGGAAAACTTGGTTCGGCGGTTGACCGTCCTTCCTAGTGAACACAAAGCTCCCAGTCCAAAGGTAGTGGTGCGTCCTGCCAACGAGGTCGGTGACTTTGCAAGGTTGAGCACAACCAAATATACTTGGCCTGGTTTCCGCTCAGCGCATCGGCTTATGAAACCCGGTGAGCAACACGCATGCGAATGGACTTTTAGTGCAATGAAAAGGTTGATCGCCGTGGGCTTCATGCAGGTGATTGTCCTGACAGGTAGTCCTGCTTCGGCCCAGATGGGTCAGCACTATAATGAGATGATGTGCTCGATGGCGCATCAACTGGCTTGGACAATGCAGGATGGCTCCAACAGGAGGCCCGTTGGGCGCTCGGACTACGAGCAGAGCGATGAAATCAAAGCCTTGATCGCTGCCTATCCGGCTTCCCCGGACATGAACTTCGAGCTTGCGTGGTCGTTGACGGATATATTCTTCGATATTCTGGCGGGAAATCTGACGACGGCACTCCGCGAGTACCATACTTGGTTCAGCTCAAGCCAATGCACCGAGCTTGGGCTGCCCACGCCGTTTGAGGCGGGTTTGGCCAAGGATCTTGGATGGTTCAAGGCCTTGGATGAAGACAACTAGCGGGCTAGGTGGGGGGAAGCTGTCCCTCAGCCCGCTGAATTCCATCATCTTCTGCCAATCGTCACGGGCAGTTTTGATCCCTGCAAATGTGGTCCTGTATCTGCACTGAAACGCCCGAACCCAGCCTCACCGAGGAAACGCCGCATGTCCGAAGTATCGTCGACCCGAACCAAATTGCGAGACATGACACTGCTTAAGGGGCTGCCGTTTGCTGAGGCCTTTGCCAATAGCCTTGGTGAGGAAGGTCTGATCGCCACTCATGGGACGGCGGAAAACAGTCTATGCGTCACCGAAATCGAAACGCCCCTCGAAACCATGGTCGCCATTGCCAGCCGTGACGCACTGCTGATGCTGGAGTTCTTTGACCGACGCATATTCGGTGCCCAGGTTGGTGCGGTCGCGCGTGCAACGGCAAGCAAGCTGACGTTTGGGGAAAATGCGATCACAGGACAAATCAAAGCCGAGCTGGCGGACTTCTTCGCCGGCCACTCAGCCACCTTCAAAACACCCTTGGACTTGCATGGAACTGTATTCGTGCAGTCGGTCTGGCGTGCTCTGCTGCAGGTTCCTGCGGGTCAAACTCGCAGCTATGGCGCCCTCGCGCACAGCTTGAATAACCCCCGTGCGGTCCGTGCTGTGGCTCAGGCCAATGGCGCCAATCGCTTGGCCCTCATCGTCCCTTGTCACCGCATTATTGGCGCGGATGGATCGCTTACGGGTTACGGCGGTGGGCTTTGGCGTAAGCGCTGGTTGCTCGACCACGAAGCCCGCCATTTTGGGAATAGCCTGCTCTGAGGGTTAGCCTGCCGCTGCGTCGGGTGCTTTTGACCCACCTTCGTCGAGCGAAGGTTCGACGGCATCGCTGTGGTCATCACGGCGGAATCGCTGACCACCGCCCGGTCCAGCTGCCCGGGCTCGATCGGCCATGTCTTTGAGCCGGTCCCTGAACTGACCCAGACCACCGCCTTCCACTGAATTGGCCCAACGCTCGGCTTCGGCCAAAGCCTGATCGAGTGATTTCATCGTGGCGGACAGGTCTTCGCTCTCGTCCTTCAGCCAAACCAAAGAAACGCGCACGTAAACCAGCGCCAGCCCATTGCGCCGGAATGCGCCTTTCCAGCCACCGGAATTCAGCCCCGCGGCTTCCAGCATCCAGCCCATTGATTGTTCGATGCTGCGCCGCGTTTGTGCTGCCAGATGCAGGTCAGAGCGGGCCGCCAAGGCCATAACGCCCAGCGCATCCTTAAAGGGTTCGAGCGCATCAAAGCGGGCCATCATCACTTCAAACAGCCGATCACGCGCAGAGTCTTCGAGATCAACCCGGCTGACTTCGTTCAAGACAGCCGCGTCTATTTGCCGGTTGAGATGACCGATCAGGTCGTACTTGCTGCTGACCTCGCCACGCAGTCGGGCAAGGTCCATTTCAACGGCCTCAGCAACGTCGGTCAGGCTGAGATTGGCCCAGCCTTTGTCCACGATTGCATCGTAGGCGTGCTTGAGAGTGTCGAGGGTCAGGGCCATGTCCGGCGCTCCTTTTTTCCGATCTGTCTGACATATGGGGGTCTTGGGACCAGATTTTTAGACGCTACAGAGTCGCGGTTCAGCCTGTAGGTAAAAAGAAAGGGCGACAACCCGAAGATTGCCGCCCCTTTGTTCAAACGCGCTGGAACTTATTGTGCAGCACAAATTGCCTCCAGCTCCGCGGCGCTCGAAGCACCGGTGACAAGGCGGGCGATATAGGCTTCCTGATCATCCAGTTGGCTGCGTTGGCTTTCGATGAAGCTGTTATTCTCACGAACCACACGCTGCAAACGAACCAGCTCTTCACTCATGTTTCGGCGCGTGGTTTCGCAACCTTGCAGGCTCACCAGCGCTTCTTCAAGCTGAGCTTTGATCACTGCGTAGGATGGCGTTTGCTCCGCCAGCGCTGCGGCCAAACGGTCTCGCTCAATTGTTACAGCTTCCAGTCGGCTGGCGATGGTTTCGTAGGACGGATCCTGCACGCTGAGTAGGGCCAGCAGACGATCACGCTCCGCGGTCAGGTTCTCAACCTGTGACTTCAACACGATGTAGGACGGATCTTGACTGTCCAGAATACCGATCAGGTGATCGCGTTCCATTGTCACCTGCTCAAGCTGCAGCACCACTTCGTCATAGCCGGGGTCCTGACGATCCAGTAGGGCTACCAGACGCTCGTTTTCGGCCTCGACAACGGCCAGTCGGGAGACCACCAGATCATAGGCCGGATCCTGAGCGGTCAGTTCGGTCCGGAGGCGATCGCGCTCTTCGATGACCAGCGTGAGGTCGCGTTCGATCATTGTGACGTTGACGTCATCGTTGCCCGAAGCGGAGGCGAGGATGGCAAGCAAGCTGTCCTGCCGGGTTTCAAGCTCGGCGACGCGGTCACGCAATTCCGCGTATGTCGGATCTTGTTCTTCTAGCGTTGTTTGCAGTGCGTCGCGCTCCGCTGTCCGAGCCGTCAGGCTTTCAATCAGAGTATCGCGTTCCACGATCAGGGATGAGTAATCACCGATACAGGCACGAGCCGCATCACCCAGATCCTCAAACTTTGCTTCCGCGAACACGGCCATTTTCTCGCTCGTGTGACAGCTGGAAAGCAGGCTCAGGAAGGAACCTCGAGCCTCTTCGAGTTGCAGGTGCAGTCGACGCGTGCGGATGCGTTCATCGCCCAGAGCCATGCGCGCCTCGTCCAGCGTCGTACGCAAGGCTCGCAGGTCCAGCGTCAGATCTTGGATTTCGATATCCTTTTCCTCAATCACCACCAGCAGGCTCTCGTTGGTCGCAGTCAGCTCGCGGTTGGAAATGAGCAGCGTATCCCGCTCCTGCGTCACCGATGCGAGTTGGATCATCAGCTCGTCGATGATCTTGGTGCGTTCTTCGAGTTCCAGTTCCAGAGCACGGACCTGAGCCGCCAGATCTTCGTTGCTGGTTTTCAAGGAATCAATCTCAACGTATGCGGCGTTGAGCCGGTCGCGGAGGTCGATGACCAGAGCATCCAGCGCATCGCGTTCTTCGGTCACTTCAAGGACGCGAACATTCAAGGTGTCGACTTCAAGCGCCGCGCCGCCCTTGGCTGCGACGGCGTCGTCACGCTCGATTGTCAACGTACGGCGCTCGCTCATCCAGTCTGCCTGCTGACCTTCCAGCAAAATGATCTGCTGCTCCAGACTCTCTTTACTGCCCACCAAGTCTTCAGCCTCGGACTGCAGCACCAGCACTGTGTTTTCCGCCGTCGCCGCAGCGCTTTGCGCCTCGGTCAACTGGTCCATCAGGGTGATGATCGCCCGGTCACGCTCGTCGATGATGATGGTCAGTTGGTTGGCCTGCTGGCGCATTTCTTCGATGCTGGAGGACAAGGTGGTGATCTGTGCTTCGTTGGCACCGGCGGCATCACCCAGGACCACGATGGACTGCCGGGCTTCATCCAGGCTACGGGTTAGGTCGCCGATGGTGACTTCGTTGGTGTTGAGGTCGTCACGCAGGGTAAGAATGATTGTATTAAGGCGTGCGATTTCCTCGTCTTTGTCCCCCACTGCGCTCATGCTTTCGCGCAGCGTTGCAATTTGTTCGTTGAGGCTGGCGATTACAGCATTCTTCCGAGCGAGCAGCCCATTGAGGCTTTCAATCGTCCGCCGCAGCTGGGCGATGGTGACGTCGCGATTTTCGATGATCTGGTCTTTGCCAGCCAGTTCAGTGCTCACCCGCTCTAGTTCTGTGCGCAAAGTGCTATCGGCAGCTTCCAGCTCCTCAACCCGAGCCAACAGAAGTTCAATTCTCGCATCCTTGTCGGAGGCATCGTTGGCCTGCCCCTGCAACACGATCAGGGTGCGGTTGTTCTCGGACAACAGCGCTTCGAGACGGGCGATTTCTGCACGCAGGGTATCGTTATCGGCACTAAGGCCTTCGACAGCGCCAGTCAGGCTTTCGATCTGCAGCAGCAGCTGGGCATTTTCGCTAGAAAGGCCCTGGTTTTCTGCGCTCAGGTCTTCGATCATGCGCGCCAGCTTGGCATTGGCGGTTTTAGAGTCAGCCAGTTCTGCGTTCAGGGACTCCACCAGCGTGTTCAGTCGAGCAATTTCAGCCTTCAGAGCCGCAATCTCCTCGGCGTCCCGCTGGTTGGCCAGCGCACCATTGAGGCGATCCTGCAATTGGGAAATCAGGGCGTTCAGTCGGTCGATTTCAGCCTGCTTGGCGTTGTTTTCTGCCGTTAGTGTTGTCTTGTCCTGCTCCAAAACGAGGATCGCGGCTTCCAAACCGGTAATCCGCTGCTGCTTGTCGTCATTGGCTGCGCGCAGACGCGCGATTTCAGCTTGCAGGGCGGTCAACTCGTCTGAGCGGTCGGCATCTGCAAGGCGCTGGGTCAGGATTACGATCTGGTTTTCC
>JBMTIF010000191.1:0-5171 GCA_049437045.1 Alphaproteobacteria bacterium
TTGTTTACATCCCGCGCTACCAGATTTTGGCATGTGGCCGTTACGACCAAACGCGGGAAGTCTTCTATGACCATAACCGGTTCTTGTCTTCGCGCGGGGTCGGCATGGCGGATTTCAAGTTGGAAGAACCTTGGCGTCCGCCGTCTATCGTGCTGGAGGTCGACCCGCCCGTGCACACGCACAACCGCCGCGTCATCTTGCGTGCTTTGTCGCCGGCTGTTGTCCGCAAGTTGGAACAGGACTTTGCCGATGATGCGGAGAAGCTGGTTGAAGACGTCTTGGCGCAAGGCGAAATCGAAGCGGTTACAGCCATAGCGGAAGCCTTTCCCACACGGGTTTTCCCACGCGCAGTGGGCATCAAGGAGCCCGACTCTCGTAAACTCGTCGACTACGGTGCCATGGTCTTCAACGCCGTTGGGCCAGATAACCCACTGCGTCAACGGATCATGGCCAAAGCACCGGATATCGTACCTTGGATTAATGAGCAGTGCGACCGTTCTAGGCTGACGGAAGACGGTATCGGAGCGACCATCTATGCCGCGACGGATACAGGAGAAATCGGGGAAGCCGAGGCTGGAATGCTGATCCGTTCGCTGCTGTCAGCGGGTGTCGACACGACCGTTTCAGCCATCGGAAGCGCCCTTTGGTGCCTGGCCGAGAACCCCTCACAGTTTGAGCTGCTCAAATCTGATCCAGCAAAATTCGCCGTCCATACGTTTGAGGAGGCTTTGCGCTTCTGCACACCGGTTCAGGCGTTTTTCCGGACGGCTGGAGTTTATACCACTGTTGGCGATGTTGCCATTGAGGAAGGCAGCAAAATCCTCTGTTGTCTGGGCGCGGCAAACCGCGATCCCGATAAATTTGAAAATCCTGACGCTTTCGATATCGCCCGCGATACGCGTGGGCATCTTGCCCTTGGCGTTGGCGTTCATTCCTGTGTCGGACAGATTATCGCCCGCGCAGAAGGGCGCGCCATACTTCGCGCGCTGGCTGAAAGGGTTTCAAGTCTTGAGTTCGCGGGTAATCCGGTCTGGCGTCCAAACAATTCCATGCGCGCGCTTGATTCTCTCCCGCTTAAACTCCGCTAAAGCTTTCAAAGGATAACGGTATGGTGAAAATTGCGATTTTGGGATCAGCAGGCATGATTGGGCA
Organism: Alphaproteobacteria bacterium; assembly: GCA_049437045.1. GTDB lineage: Bacteria > Pseudomonadota > Alphaproteobacteria > UBA7985 > UBA7985 > UBA7985. Next base: position 1,153 of record JBMTIF010000191.1, read on the forward strand.
GGAAATCCTGTCGCAGCTCAACGCAGGGTCAGGGCCGGAGATCAGCCGGTTGATCGCTTGCGACGTCATCAGTACGCCCGTTGCCAGCCCGCTGGCTGAACGGACGGTGGAGGTTGTGGGAACAGTAACCGAGCCCAATGCCGTTGCCGCCGTGTTGGATCAGCGGCCAGATTGCATCATTCATCTCGCGTCCGTGGTTTCTGGTGAGGCGGAAACCAACTTTGAAAAAGGCTACACAATCAACTTCGATGCGACCTACGCCATGCTTGAGGAAATTCGCCATCTCAATGCCAGCGAAGGGTATCGTCCCAAGTTCGTTTTTGCGTCGTCCATTGCGGTTTTCGGCCCGCCGTTCCCGGAGGTGCTGGGTGATGACTTCCATCTGGCGCCCCGCACGTCTTACGGCACACAAAAGGCCATGCAGGAGTTGTTGGTCAATGACTACACCCGGCGTGGATTCATTGACGGGATCAGCCTGCGCCTGCCTACGATCTGTGTGCGACCGGGCAAGGCTAATCTGGCCGCGAGCAGTTTCTTTTCAAACATCATCCGCGAGCCACTGGCTGGTAAGGAAGCCGTCCTGCCGGTCGATGAAAGCCTGCGCCATTGGTTTGCCAGCCCACAATCGGCTGCGGGCTATTTCGTTCATGCCATGACGCTGGATTTCAGCCAGATGGACCATAACCGCGCCCTGTCCATGCCGGGGGTTTCGGCCACTGTTGGCGAGCAGATTGAAGCCTTGGAAGAAGTGGCGGGAACAGGGGCTGTCGCGCTTATTCGCAAAGAGATCGACCCGGTCATCGAGGGGATTGTTACGGGTTGGGCGCCGGGCTTTACCGCAGAACGTGCCAAAGCCCTTGGGTTCAAGGCTGATGCAGACTTTGTAGACATCGTTCGTAAGCACGTTGCACGCTAGGCGGACTGGACCTTTCATCAGCGCCTAGCGATAAAGTTGTGGGTATCTGCTGATTTTGGGGCGTATATTGTGGAAAAGTGAAACTTTTCTCTAGTGCAGCCCCGTTGTTTCTCGGCAGTATCGGGACGAGTTTAATGGCTGTCGCACGACAGGGCGGGTTCGCTGGCCCGCTGGTATGATGCTTGTGCGAATAACAGTCTTTTCGTCACAGAAACGAAATCTCAATCTGCAATGTGCGAGTGCGCTCTGTTAGAGCCTCTTAACTGGAGACTATCTCATGAAAAAAGTACTGCTCGCTGGTGTAGGCGCGCTGCTGACGGCAGCAACTGCATCTGCTGAAACCACAAACCTTCGCGTCATCCTGCTGAATGATGTTGACCGCAAAGATGCTTTTCCGGGCATCGCTGCCGCAGTTGCTGAGGCACGCGCTGGGGCTGAAAACAGCCTGCTGCTGCATGCTGGTGACGTCATTTCCCCGTCCGTTCTGTCCTCGTTGGACAAAGGCGCTCACATCATTGATCTGATGAACAATCTGGGCATCGACGCCTTTACGCCGGGCAACCACGAATTCGACTTTGGCCCCGACGTTCTTGAACAGCGGATGGCCGAAGCAACCTTCCCGATCGTATCGTCCAACATCCGCAACGGCGCTGGCGAAATTCCGGGTTTTGCGCAGGAGCACATGATTGTCGATCTGGGTTCTGTGCAGGTTGGTATTTATGGCCTGACCTCTGATGACACCTACGAAAAGTCCTCCCCGGGCGACTGGACCTTTGAAGACACCATCGCAACCGGTCAGGCCATGCGCGCCAAGCTGGTTGAAGCTGGTGCTGATCTGGTGATCGCTCTTGCTCACACGTCTTTCTCCGAAGATCTTGCGCTGGCGGGTAACGGTGCTGCTGACATCATCGCGACCGGCGACGATCACGACCTGTTCCTGCACTACAACGGCAAGCGCGTGATTATGGAAGGCAACTCCCAAGGCGCAAACATCCCTGTCGTCGACTTGGCTATGGAGTGGGATGATGACGATCTTGAGTGGGAACCCTCTTTCACCGTGATGCAGCCAACGGGCGAAGACGCGGCGATGGCAGCGATGGTTGCTGAGTACGAAAAGGCTCTGGACGAAGCTCTGTCTGAAGAGATTGCGACCCTTGGTGTCGACGTGGATACACGCCGTGCTTCGGTCCGTACGATGGAGACCAACTTCGGCAACGCGGCAACCGATGCCATGATGATGGTTACGGGCGCTGACATCGGCATGACCAACGGTGGCGGTATTCGTGGCGATAAAGTCTACGATTCAGGCTCTGTTATGACTGCGCGTGACGTGTTTGCTGAATTGCCGTTTGGTAACAAGACCGTGGTTCTGGCCATGAGTGGTGCTGACGTGATGGCGGCGCTTGAGAACTCTGTTTCCAAGATCGAAGACGCTTCCGGCCGCTTCATGCAGGTCTCTGGCAACATGGCTGTGGTCTTCGACCGCAACGCGGCTGCAGGCTCACGCGTTGTCTCCGCGATGATTAACGGCAGCGCAATTGACGCTGGTGCGACCTACACCGTTGCCACCAACGACTTCCTTGCGCGTGGCGGTGACGGCTACAGCATGTTTGCCTCCGCTGACGTGGTTCTGTCCGCTGATGCTTCTCAGCTGATGGCCTCTCATGTGGTGGACTACATCCGTGCAAACGGCATTTCGTCTGGCCCAGAAGGTCGGATCACCTTCCAGTAAGGTTTAGCCAGCACACCCAAACTTAGCGTTTGGTTTCAAGGGGCCACTTTCACAGCTGTGAGAGTGGCCCCTTTTGTGTGGGTGTTGTTGGCTGGACGAGACTGCGTTTCGAAATATGTGACGACTGAACACGCGCAGTTCTTGGGCTGCGCAATACCCCCTTTTTCAACCGAGCGGAGACCTGCGAGATGGCTGTTTCAATTATCGTCAACGGTGGAGAGTACGAGAGCCAATCGGCCCCTGATACGCCGCTGTTGTGGGTTTTGAGGGATGAGTTCGGGCTGACAGGTACAAAATTCGGGTGTGGTGTAGCGGCTTGCGGTGCCTGCACCGTGCATGTCAGCGGCGAGGCGCGCCGGTCCTGTCAGGTATCCTTGGGCGACGTCGACGGACCAGTAACGACCATCGAAGGCCTTGGCAGCGAGGAAGCACTTTCAGCGATCCAGACAGCGTGGATCGACAATCAGGTTGCGCAGTGTGGTTACTGCCAAGCCGGACAACAGATGCAGGCAGCGAGCCTGCTGGCGCAGAACCCGTCTCCGACTGATAGCGATATCGATGAAGCCATGAATGGTAACTTGTGCCGCTGTGGCACCTATCCCCGTATCCGTTCCGCCATCCACGCCGCTGCTGCGGCCCTGTCGCAGGAGGCTTAGCGCATGGGAGCCGTTGCAAAGATTGCCCGCCGGACCTTTCTGATCGGTTCTGTCGCCGTTACCGGTGGCGTCGCTTTTGGGGTCTACAAGTTTGTCGAAGGCGCTCCCAACCCGCTGCAGTCCAGCGAAGGGAACGTCAGCCTGAATGCGTTTGTCGTTATTACGGACGAGGGCGTAACGCTTGTCAGCCCCAAGGCCGAGATGGGGCAGGGGGTGCACACCACGTGGGCCGCACTTATCGCCGAAGAACTGGATGTGGACTGGAAAGACATCACCGTTATCCACGGCCCGCCTGCCAAAGCCTATTACAACTCAGCACTCTTCGGCATGGCGTTGCCGTTCACCGACTACAAGGTCAACGATTTCCAGCAGGCAATGCGTAAACTTGCCGGAAATGGCGCCAAGTTGCTTAGCCTGCAAATGACAGGCGGCTCGACTTCCATGCGTGATGGCTTTGAGCGCATGCGCCTGGCCGGGGCGACTGCGCGTGAGGTTCTCAAGCGGGTTGCGGCTAATCGGATGGGGTTCAAGCCCGGTGAATTGGAAACCCGTGATGGGATGGTGATTGGCCCGGATGGTCAGTCTCTGTCGTATCAGGAACTCGCCAGCGAAGCCGCTGAGATCAATCCACCCAAAGTCGATCTCCGTGATCCTTCAACCTGGCGTTATCTGGGCAAGACCCTTTTGCGCGTCGACATGGAAGACAAAATCACGG
>JBMTIF010000192.1:0-5148 GCA_049437045.1 Alphaproteobacteria bacterium
CCCAAGTCAGCGGTAACGGGCCGCGCCCTGTTGGCTTGAGTGTCCCATCCCGGTCGCCTGTTTCCAGCACCAACCCGCTCTCCAGCGCATCCCGCCCAAAGACATCAACATGCAGGGTCGATGCTGGCAGCTTCATTGTCCCTTTGAAGACCTTGTCAGCGGACTGTGCCGGCAAACGCTTGCCGCGGAAGATGCCATTGATGTCGGTAACGACTGGATAAAGCGCTGTCACGGGAACCTCACTGCTGTGCTTTCGCCCGACGCTAGGGCCGAAGTTCACTTCCTGCAAGGCTCCTGACCACGCTAAGCGTTTGAGCCATATTACGCGGCTGACATACAAGGGCGTTGTAACGCCGTTCTCCAGCCCTCCCCACCTTACTGGCTGCCTCACCAATCCGAACGGCCCCGAATACAGGAAACACCTTTTATGTCATCTCTGGCCGCTTATCGCGAGCAATGGACAGGCAATGTGCGCCGGGATTTGTTGTCCGGTCTGGTTGTTGCCCTCGCCCTGATTCCAGAAGCGATTGCCTTCTCAATCATTGCCGGTGTTGACCCGAAAGTCGGTCTTTACGCCTCGTTCTCCATTGCCGTTATCACCGCAATTGTAGGCGGACGACCGGGGATGATTTCTGCGGCTACGGCGGCCACGGCGGTCCTGATGGTCACGCTGGTAAAGGAGCATGGTCTGCAGTACCTGCTGGCCGCGACCATCCTTGCCGGTTTGTTGCAGATTGGCGCAGGGTTTCTGCGGTTGGGCTATCTGATGCGCTTCGTATCGCGATCCGTCATGACCGGATTTGTAAACGCGCTGGCTATCCTGATTTTCCTCGCCCAGTTGCCGGAGCTGATCAATGTTTCGTGGATGACCTATCCCTTTGTTGCGCTGGGACTGGCGATCATCTACATCCTGCCGCGCTTCACCAAAGCCGTCCCCTCGCCCCTGATCTGTATCATTGTGCTTACGGCGATTGTCATGATCTTCAACCTCGATGACCTGCGCAACGTCGGTGATATGGGTGAGTTGCCGGATACCCTGCCGATCTTCCTGTTACCGCAGATCCCGCTGAACCTCGAAACGCTGATGATTATTCTTCCGGTGTCGGCGGCTGTTGCAGCCGTAGGCCTGTTGGAGAGCCTGATGACCCAATCGTTGGTGGACGACCTGACCGACACGCCCTCGGACAAGAATCAGGAGTGTATTGGACAAGGCGTTGCCAACACCGCAACCGGCTTTATCGGTGGTATGGCGGGTTGCGCGATGATCGGTCAGTCGATGATTAACGTGAAATCCGGCGGTCGCGGTCGGCTTTCTTGTTTCGCGGCGGGCGTATTGCTGCTGTTCATGATCGTGGTGCTGGGTGATTGGGTGAAGCAGATTCCAATGGCCGCATTGGTTGCAATCATGATCATGGTGTCGATTGGAACCTTCAGCTGGTCTTCCATCCGCAGCCTCGCCGAACACCCTTGGCCCTCCAGCGTCGTTATGGTTGCAACCGTCGTCACCGTTGTGCTGAGCCACAACCTCGCCATTGGCGTTCTTGTCGGTGTGTTGCTTTCCGGGATCTTCTTTGCGTGGAAAATGGCGCAGATTTTCCGTGTTACGTCTTCCTTGTCTGAAGACGGCAGGCACCGGACCTACGTGGTCGAAGGTCAGCTGTTCTTTGCCTCGGTGGAGCAGTTTTATTCGTCCTTTGACTTCCGGGAAGCGCTGGAAAAGGTCACCATTGACGTTTCCCGCGCCCACATCTGGGATCTTTCATCCGTCCACGCGCTCGACATGACCCAACTGAAGTTCCGCCGCGACGGTGCTGAGGTTGAGGTCCTGGGAATGAATGAAGCGAGCGAAACCATCGTTCTGAAACTGGGTCAGGCCGACAAGCCCGGCGCGCTTGAAAAGATGTTGGAGCACTAGAGCATGGCAAACCCGAAACTCATCACCCTGATCGACGGTTCTGTCTACGCGGAAAGCGTCTGTGACCACGCCAGCTGGATTGCTCAGCGAAATGGAGCCGACGTCGCTTTGCTGCACGTCATCGGACGGCGACAAGCAACGCGGCAGGACGTGTCCGGCACGCTGGCGCTGGGCGCCCGCTCCTCGATGCTGGAGGAGCTGACCCGTCTCGAAGGCGATATGGCGCGCGTTGCGCAGCAACATGGACGTGCGCTGCTGGATGGTGCGGCAGACCGGATTGCCGCCGACGGTCTGAAGCGACCTGATACCCGTTTACGGATCGGTGACCTGATCGAAGAGACCAATGAAGCTTTGACTGAAGCCTCCATGCTGGTCATCGGCAAACGCGGTGAAGCCGCCGACTTTGCTCGCCTGCATCTTGGTTCAAACCTCGAACGCATGGTTCGATCCAGCTCCAAGCCGATCTTCGTCGCCTCGCGTACTTTCAAGCCCATCAAGCGTGTACTGGTCGCCTACGATGGCCATTCACCCTCTCGCAAAGCTGTCGAGACCATTGGCACTGATCCCTTGTTCAAAGGGCTGGAGATCAAACTGCTTATGGTTGGCGAAGATGATGATGCCAACCGAGCGCAACTGGAAGAGCCGGTACAATTGCTCCGGAACGCGGGGCTAAGCGTGACCGCAGAACAGGTTGCCGGTCAGCCCGTGGATATCATTAGCGCTCGAGCAGGGAGCGATGATTTCGACTTGCTCGTCATGGGCGCTTATGGCGGCGGGCGTCTGCGGTCGATGTTCATCGGGTCAACAACGACAGAAATGCTCATTTCTTGTAGAGTTCCGGTCTTGCTTTTCCGCTAAAACTGACACGGACGTATCAATTGCGCAGTTTTGACCCTACTATGTAGGGCAATCTCTTACTGTCGGATGGATAGGAGAATCCAAATGACTTTGATCCGCCCTTTCCGTGTTGGACTGGCAAGCCTCGGTATTGCTTTGGCCGTTGTCGCTCAAGCGGAAGACCCGTGGGACAGCCTGACCTTTGAGAAACTGGACCAGGTTGCAGAAGCCGCGTTGAGCAATGCTCAATCCCTGTCCCTAAAGCATAATCGTGAATACTGCGGCTATATCGCCTTTGACGGCGCGGATCGGTTGCGTTTCACCGCTCCGCTCAAAGGATCAGTGGAAGCCTGCACGCCGCCAGATGTTCCTTACAGCTGGGAACTGATCGCCAGTTATCACACGCACGGCGCGCTGGACCCCAATGAGCCTGACGTGTCCTATGAATTGCCAAGCGGAGATGATCTGCTTGGTGATATGGAAGAAGGCGTTGACGGCTATCTCGCGACGCCCGGCGGACGCTTCTGGTTCATCGATACTCTGGAAGAAGTCGTCATCATGCTTGGCGGTGTGGGCTATTTTGAGCCGGACAGGAATTTCGAACAGGATACAGAATGCGGTCCTTGGACTGAACACACGTTCGAGGAAATCTTCCTGATGGAAGAAGAAGAAATTGGACCTTGCGAGCTCTGAGATCGAGTGGACGAGAGGAGCACTGAAACTTGGCCTTAAAAAAACGGGTAGCCCTTGAGTTGGGCCAGGGAACGTCTCTGCGTTCCGGTGATTACACCCGAGCGGCTGAAAGAGCCGTGAAAGACGCCCTGTGGCACAATTCTCTCAACATGGCTCAGGCCTTTGGCGCCCCCAAGGAAGCCATGATCGTCGATGTCGAAATTGCTGTGCAACAACCTGATGCCGTTGATTGCGACGCCGTGGCCAAGATTTTCCCGTACGGTAACGTGACCGTTAGCGCCCGGCACGGTGGTCTAGACGTTCCAAAGCCGGACGGTAGCGGCAGCACACTCGTTGCTTTGGCTGCGGTGGTTGTCTCCTTCATGGTGGAGGAAACACCAGCATGAGCCAATCCACCGATCAGAACCTGCAGCGGCTCATTCTCGAAATCGGGATGGGCAATGATCTCTACGGCGAGGACTATACCAAAGCCGCCCTGCGCGCCGTACAGGACGCCCTGCACCACTCTTCCCTGATCCTGTTCCGATCACTGGAGCTGGATTCAAGCCTGATGCAAGTTCGCGTCACCATCGGCGTGGAACAACCAGAGGCGGTTGATTGCGCTACAGTCGCGGCGAGTCTGCCGCGTGGTCAGGCGACAGTTACCGCAGTTAAGGGCGGCATGAATGTTGTGGACGCTGAAAACCAGACCGTCAGTGTGGTTGCAACGGCTGCCGTTGAAGCCTTTTACCCCATGGATTTGGTTCCGTGGTCCGTTGTGAAAGCAGAATGATGAAGCTGTCCTCCCTTTTCGCCCCATTGATCCTCGTCTTTGGCCTGCTGTTGCTGACACCGCTGCAAGCCTCAGCGCAGGAGAAGATTGACGCTGAAACAGCTCAGGCAATGGCCGAAAGCGGCGAAGTTCTGCTGCTGGATATTCGAACCCCTCGGGAATGGAAGCAAACCGGTGTGTCGCCTTTGGCTACACCGCTGAATATGCACGACAGCACATTTGGCTCCGACCTCATGACCCTCATTGAAAACAACCGCGACAAGCCAATTGCGCTGATTTGCGCGTCGGGCGGCCGATCAGGGTACCTCGCACAGGTGATGGCCGAGGCTGGATTTTCCGCAGTCTACGATGTCAGCGAAGGAATGATGGGTTCCAAAGCTGGACCGGGCTGGATCGGCACCGGCCTACCCGTCGTTGCCTTTGACCCCAATCGCTAACCCGAGCCACTTGTACATATAGGTGGTTCCATCAAGCTTGTTGGGGTCATCTGGGTCGATTGCAAACCCTGGAATTTCGCCTGCAACGGCAAAACCGTGCTTGGCATAGAGGGGCTGTGCGTCGTCATTGGTGCGAGTATCCAGAGTCAGCAAGCGAAAGCGGCGCTGCTCGGCCTCATCAATCAGTTCAGCCATCAGCCTGTCAGCAATACCCTGCCGCCGATAATCCGGGTGCACCATCATCTTGGCAACGTCAGCCTTGTGGGTCTGGTTCGGCATGCTGGGCAAGATCAGTTGGGCGGTACCGATGACCGGCCCACGATCACTCTTTCGCGCGGCAAACAGGATCGACGCCTGTTTCTCGACCATGGGCAAGACCCGCGTGAGCCAGAATTCAGCAGCATCAGCTTCGGTAAAAGGCTGAACAAAGCCAATGCTCGCTCCGGCTGCGACTGACCGCGCCAGCATGACAGCGAAATCATCAATGTTTGCCT
>JBMTIF010000193.1:0-5146 GCA_049437045.1 Alphaproteobacteria bacterium
TTTCCTTGTCGATGCAGGCGGCAGTCTCATCGAGATCATTGATCTTGATAACCCAGAGGATGATCCGGTCCTCAGCCACCTGACCGAGCGCACACAGCTCGTTTATATCGAAGCGACTGAAGACCACGTGGAAAGCCTGATTGAGCGGACCCTCGCCTACCCCAAACCGATGTTCTATCGGGCCACCTTCCTCGAACAAGCGATTGAGGCCTACAAAGCCGAAACAGGTGCATCCAGCCCGGACGTTTTCGCGCCATTGGAATTCGTAAAGTGGGTCTTTCCACGGCTGATCGAAGCGCGAAGGGAACGATACGAAAGGCTGGTTGCTGCGGGTCTCGCTCTGCGCGTGTCTGCTGATGAAATCGCACGGGTGGAAAATGAGTCTGACTTCTTTGATCTTGTTGCTAAGGCGCACTAAGCGTCTCCGCCTAAACCAAGCCAAAACCAAGCGAGAGAAATATGCCGATTCGTGTGCCAGATGGCCTACCCGCAGCTGAGACCCTTCGATCCGAAGGTGTCAAAGTCATGCGCGAAAGCCGCGCTGAGCGGCAGGATATCCGGCCTTTGCGTATCGCTATCCTTAACCTGATGCCACTGAAGATCGCGACAGAAACCCAGCTCGCGCGACTGCTTGGCGCCTCGCCTCTGCAGGTTGATCTCACCCTGGTAGAAACCAGCACGTACCGGGGCAGCAACACCGCCTCAGAGCACATGGACGCCTTTTATCGCCCCTGGTCGGATGTGAAAAGCGAGCGCTTTGACGGTTTCATGATTACCGGTGCACCCGTGGAAACCATGGACTTTCGCGCTGTGAAGTACTGGCCAGAGTTGGAGGAAATCTTCGACTGGACAACAACCAACGTCTTTTCGATGTTCTCCATCTGCTGGGGTGCGCAAGCCGCGCTGTACCACTTCAACGGTGTGGAAAAGCACCTGATTACCGAGGTTCCAAAGCGTTTTGGTATCTTTGAGCACCACAACCTCGAACCTACCCACCCTTTGATGCAGGGGATTGCCGACGTGTTCGAAATCCCGGTTTCACGGCATACGGAAAACCTGCGAAAAGACGTGGAACCGGTCGAGGGCTTGACCATCCTCGCGGAGAATGACGTGGCTGGACTGGGGCTGATTGCTGACGATGCCAACCGGCGGTTCTACATGTTCAATCATCTGGAATACGACAGCAACACCCTGCGTCAGGAGTACGATCGGGACGTTGAAGCGGGCGAAAACATTATTCTGCCCTGCAACTATTTCCCCGACGATGACCCATCCAAGCAACCGTTCAACAAATGGCGCAGTCATGCGCACATGATGTACGGCAATTGGGTGAACTGGGTGTATCAGAAGACACCTTACGACCTCAACGACCTCTGAGGTCCGCGTTACTCTTCGTAACGCAGCAGAGCATCGACCCGCACACCGCGGCCTTCCAACTCATCACGACCACCAAGGCCATCGAGCTCGATCAGGAAGATCGCACCCGCCGGTATGGCCTTGAGTTTGCGCACCAACTCCACGGTTGCCCCTGCGGTCCCACCGGTCGCAATCAGATCATCAACTATGACAACCCGCTGCCCGGGTTGGAGCGCGTCGGTGTGGATCTGCAAAGTGTCCGACCCGTATTCAAGGTCATAGGAATGAGTCACACACTCGTAAGGCAGCTTGCCTTCCTTACGAACCGGGATAAACGGCAAGCCCAGTTGAGCCGCAACCGCAGGTGCGAAAATGAACCCACGTGCCTCAATACCGGCAATCGCTTCCGCTTTCATAGCGACAGCATAGTCTGCAAAAGCCTTGGTGACATGACGCATGGCTTCGCCATTGGCGAGCAAGGGCGTGATGTCACGAAACAAAATTCCAGGTTTTGGGTAGTCTTCGACGTCTCGTATGAGCGTGCTGAGGTCCATGATGCGTTCGCTTTCGGTAATCCACACGGCATGAAGTAGTGTCATGCCGTGTGTTCACCTCGAACTCAACCGCTTAGTCTCGCTTAGCGGCCTTAAGAGCCTTCATCTTCGCAGGCAGGCTGCGGAGTGGTAATTTAGCGCGATCGTTCCAAGAGGACTGTCGCTGGACAGCGACATCTTTTGAAAGGGCCGCTCTAAAAACGATCATATGGCTTGTCATAGAGCACCTCCTACGCAATGGTTGCGCATTAGATATAGCCCCGAACGCCGATATACGCAACAGTTGCGTGTGGAAAAATGAAGAAGAACGTACCCACCTGGTTCAAGACATGGCGTAAGAGCCTGAAATTAACGCAAAAAGAGGCTGCGTTCCTTTTGGGTCTCAAGTCCAGAATGCTCCAAAATTATGAGAGCGGGTCGCACGACGTGCCACTTTATATCCGTCTCGCTATGGCTTCATTGAGCCAGGGCGTTGTGGATTACAGCGACGGCCTGCTGTTCCGACCCGATCAACCGCTGCCTGTCTATGCCTCTAATGGTGTTGCAAAGATCAAGGCAGCCGAGAAGGCGAAACAAAAGGCGAAAGACGGCCACAGCGATCGCGATGAGCAAAAAAAGAAGCCGAAGAAAGCAGAACCGAAGTCGACGTAAACCTCAAATGCGTTGAGGTTTCAGCATCTGCAAGGATCAGATGCTGGGCGAGGACCAAATGGCAAGTGCTCATACTCTTCGCCCCCAAATTCAGCCCATAAGACCCAGGAGGCGCGGGCATGGTCAAAGTCATCCCAACCAACGAAGCCATCAGGCAACTCCAAGGACTGCACCTTTACCACTCTGGCCGGTCAAATTGCTCAGCACGGGTTCGACTGCTGTTGGAAGAGAAACAGCTTGCCTGGACCAGTCATCACCTTGACCTGTTGAACAAGGAAAACATCTCGGAGAACTACTTCGGCATTAATCCAAAAGGATTGGTCCCTGCATTGGTGCATGAGGGCGCATCTATCATCGAGTCCAACGATATCCTGGTTTACCTAGAAGAGACCTTTCCAGAACCGGGTTTCCGCGGCGTTCCAGAGGCCGAACAGGCTGAAATCGACAACTGGCTTCGCAAGTCTGGCGACTTGCATATTCCGGCAATAAAGACGTTTCAATACTATAAGCTGAACGCCGCGCTGCTGAAAAAGTCAGAAGATGAAGAAGCGCTGTTCTGGAAACTGCAAAAGGATCCGGATCTGCGCGCCTTTCACGGCAAGCATAGCGGTGGCAAAACGTTTTCGGACGATGATGCAGCAGTGGCCATTGGCTTGCTCAACGATGTGTTTGAGGAGATGGAGCGGGCACTCAATGGGCAGGATTGGCTCGTTGGTAACGTCTACACTCTTGCCGATATTTCCTGGGGGCCAACAATCACGACCCTTCTCAGTGGCGGCTTTGACTTTGCACCCTTCCCCAACATTGAACGCTGGTACGCCTTGATATGTCAGAGACCGCAGTTCGATTTAGCGGTTCTGCAATGGCGCAGGCAACAAAATTGGGAACAGCGTGTGGCAGAAAATAAAGGCCATGCCTGAGCCTCTAATGATCAGTCCACAGTTTGAAGATGAAGGCATCTTTGGCACTGCACCTAGTTAAACATGTGCATCAGACCGGGTGTGATTTGTAGGCAACAAGTAAACACCTATCGCTACGTAAATTTTAATGAAATTAAACTATGAAAAGCATTATTTGACGACTTTGATATTCTTTCGGCTGAACTCAGGGGCACGCGGTAGAACGTGTTCAGGGTCGGAGATTGGGTAAATGAGAAAATTTCTGATCGCAGGCTCAAGCCTGGCATCGGTTGCAGCAGCGGGTTCTGTCGGAGCTGTAGACATTACGCTCGGCGGATCCATTGATATGGGAATCGAGTTCGGGATCGGTAAAACCAACGATAACCTGACCGTCACCAGTGGCTATAACAACCTGTCTTTATCGATCAGTCTGGCCCACACAACTGACCGCGGTCTTGTTTTTGGTGGTGCCTTTGCACTGGAGACAGCTGCCGAAATTGAGTTTGACCCCTATCAGACCACAAGCGCGGCTGGTGCTGTCGTGAAATACCTTGCCAAGAAAACCGTTGCGGGCCGCACGGATATCATTGGCAACGCTTGGGCTGTCTCAGGCGGGGTTTCTGTATCGGTCGGTGAAATTGTTTCTGTGAAGATCAATTCCAACTGGATTGGCGTTGACTCAAACCAATCCGGCTATCTTTTGGCACTTGATGAAGCGTCATTCAGATCTGGAAATATATGCAAGGTAGCAGGGCGGGCTAACGTGAGGCCTTACTACACCAATGCTCTGCAGGCCATCGCGCCGCCAGACTCCTTACCGGTGAGTGGTACGTCTTCAGCTGCACTCCTTAATAGCGTTGTTAATGCTTTCGCTGGACAGCCGGGCGCGGGCACTTTCGACGCGTATCTTCCAGCTGGACAAGTCCTTAGTGCTGCCCCCATTGGGTCAATTGCCCCCGGCGCAAAAGGCCCCAACGCGACGGTGGTTGTTGGTTCTATCCCTAGCATCATTTCTCTAACGAACGGGATTCAAGCTGGCGTGTCGGGAAGGTCCATTCCAGCAAACGCGTACAGCAATCCGATTGGACCGAACAAAAGCACCAGTATGGATACAATCTACGTCTACGATTGGGGATCAAAGGGCTTGGTCAAAATTCCTCAGCAAAGCGGCACCACTACGGTCCGTGATGCCGCGATTTTTGTGGGCCCTTTCATGGAAATCCAGACCGCTTCTTCTGAGACTAAAATGGTTGTGGGTGCAGCCTGTCTTGCTGGTGTTGAAGAATCGAACACAGCCTTCTTCATGAATAACGCCTCCAAAGTGATGGCAGCCTCCGACGCCTCCATCTACATCGAAGGTGGCTTCGGCAAGCTGACCTTGCAATCTGACGACTATGCCGGTGGAGTTCAGACTATTGCTGGTGCGGGTGATCAGGCGGACATTGGCGCAGATGGACTGGTGGTTTTGGTCACCGGTTATGGCCTAATGGGAGCAAATCCGTTCTTCGCCGTGGACCTCAGCAAAGGTGACCGACTGGGTGATATTGAAGTCATCACAGGAGGAACTTTTGATCTGGGAGGATTGTCGGCCGCCTATGACGTGGCGCTTGATAATCCAGCTGATATCTTTGGCATATCCGCGTGGGATCTGGGGGCAACCTATGCAATGGGCGACCTTGCAGTTGG
>JBMTIF010000194.1:0-5145 GCA_049437045.1 Alphaproteobacteria bacterium
AAAATTAATTCGTTATTAGGCATACAAAAGTAAGACCCACATAGAATCGCGTAATGCCTACCTAAATTAGGTCGGTAGCATTAGCTAGCGAGCGCACTCAAGCTATTAAACCGTGGCTAAAACAAGACTTGGGGAAAAGTCAGCGCGAATCGGACGCAGGTGTGGATTAAATGCCACTAGGTATAGGCATTTCCTACTATTGTGCGCTCCATCCACCGTCTACGACGATGTTTGAGCCTGTCACAAAGGCGGATAATGACGAATCGGAAAGGTAAAGCAGCGCACCGTCTAAATCGCCAACCTTGCCGATTGGTTGCGCATCGGTAGAAAGCGGCATTCGCTGCGCAACGAAGGCCTTAAAAGCCTGATTTTCCATTAAAGGACGGGTCATAGGCGTTTCAATATAGGTCGGGCATATCGAATTAACGCGTATTCCATCAGCGGCGAGATCGAGAGCCATTGCCTTGGTCAATCCCTCCAAGGCGTGCTTTGTCGCCGCATAGACAGCGCGGCCAGGTAAGGCAACCCGACCTAACATGCTACTCATGTGGATTACACTACGTGTTTCGCGATGTTCAGGCGCAGCAAGCATGGCTTTCACGGCCATCTGAGACGCAAAGAAACCGGCCTTTAAATTCAACCGCATAATTGCGTCAAAATCTTCGACGGTGACGTCCTGAAACGCTGCCGGACGGGTCGCGCCAGCATTGTTAATGAATACATCAGGGACACGCTCACGCATCAGCTCGGACAGGACCGAGGGCGCATCATCGGCAATCAAGTCCACCACAGAGAAATCGAAGTCGAGCCCATCCCCGTCCAATTCTGACTTTAGCGCCGCCAGTTCGTCCTCACTGCGTGCCAAACCGTACACAGCAGCCCCAGCCTGCGCCAGAACACGACAGGCACGCGCACCGAGGCCTTTGCTCGCACCGGTGATCATGACTGTTTTACCTGCAAGCCCCATGACAGCGAGACCTAGTAAATCGTGTTGTCAATGATGATGGTTTCATTTGCTGGCGGCTGGACAGGCGCCACGTATGTACCCTGACCTGAGCCATACAAAGGCCCGGACACACCACCCGTGGTCGTCTGCTGCTGCCCCTGCTGCTGCGTGTAAATGGTCGGAACGTTAGTATATCCGGACTGAGGCGTTGGTACCGCATATGGGTTCACAGGCACCGTGGTCTGAATTGTCCGAGACGATATGACCCGGGGCTGAGCGTAAGGGTCATAGACCTGCCCATCGACGGTGTAGGTTGTACCCGTCGTCTGATTGAGGTCAGTCCGGTAAGTCGTACCGACGTAAAAATCTTCCCCGTCCATCGCGAGGATGGGGTCCGTCCCATCAGGAACGAGACGGTAGCTCACGTCAGAAATTGGTCGCAAATTCGGGTTGGGCGGCAAAGCCGTGACCGGTCCAACGGATTCTTCAACGATGTAGCCGGTGCCTAAAGTAACTTCGGACGAAACCACGAAGCCGTCCTCCCCGCCAATGGCAACGGGCGATAGCGCATCAACCCCTGTCCCAACCGATATCCCCGCTGCGGTCACTCTGTTGAGCGGCTCTGTCGTGTCGCTAAACAGTGGATCTTGATACTCGGCAGGTCGGCCCAGCGGCATGGGCGGCAGGCCTGGTCCCAGCGCAGCAATCAGGGTTCGTGGCTGAAATTGCTCGATAGATGTCAGGTTGTCTTGCAGTTGCGTATCCAAACCACCGGCCGCCAACGCCAGAACTGACGCAGGGATTTCATCCTCTGTCCCTACGCCCGTGATAGTGGTTCGCGCCACCGGTGCGCCCTTTTCTCTCAGACCAACGGATCGGATCGAGGCGGCGATGATGTTTTGTGCCTGAATGCCTTCGGCACGCCCAAGAAGGACACGCATGACCGGCAGATCGGTTTGGCGCGCCAGAGCTTCGATCGAGCACTGATCAGTCATACCCAGAGCATCGACCAAAGTCAGAGCAACCGGAAGTCCACCTTCCACGCCAGAACGGACAATCGCCCGGGTTTGGACTGACCGGCGCGTCGCGGATGTGACCATCAGTTCCGCAAACGCTTGACTGGCCAGCGGTTCTACCAACGGGTCAAAGACTTCACGCGCCGGACCCAGCGCGCTCAACTCAAATCGCAAGGTGCCATCGCTGAACCGGTCGAGTATGGACTGTCGACTATCATTCCGTCGTAGCACCAGCACGGGCTTGGACCCTGCGACGATGTAATCATGAATGGCAAAGGCCAGCGCCCGCTCATCAGAGGACCAATCACAGCGAATATTCGAAGAAGGAGAGACCGTCAGGATTTCCGGGTTGGCGCCGAGGATGGTTGTTCGTGTGCTTTCGCTGGAATTAAAAACAACCAATCGTCCGCCAAAGGCATTGAGCGCAGACATAGCGGCATCAAAGGTCGCATCATCGCCGTCGTGCATGACCACGACCGTCGGACCATCGTTCAGCACTTCTAGGCTGTAAACCTGATAGGGCAGATTGCCCGCACCAACAAAGGTGCGCAGGCAAGTTGCGGGCGGGATCATTGCAGCATTACGGATCAGGTCACGATCGCGAGCAGACCCGGGCGCGTGACAGATACTGGGCGATACAAAGTCGGCGACCGTTCGGTCTGTCAGCGGGTCTATCCCGTAGACCTGCTGGGTCTCGGGCTGCACGTTCACTGTTTCGACGTAGGTGGTGGTCGTCGTTGTTTGACCTACGACCTGCGGCTCGTTCGGCAGCGTGCCATCACGCACTGCTTGCTCTATCGCCGCTGTGGCTTCTTCGACGGACGACCCAAATGCAGTTTCCACAACAACCGTGGAGGTGGACCGCGAAATCGTACCACCTTCCTCGTCATTGACCGAAGTCAGAACTGTTGTTTCTTCCGAGACTGGTTCGAGGGCTTCAATGGTCTCAGTCTCAGTCGCGGTCAAGGTCTCGCCGAGGTCAATGGCCGGAGACAGTGATGGCAACTCAATAGTCTGGGGGGCAGGTGCCAGATTGAGAACCGGTGCCGCAGCCGGTGCGGCGAGCTTCAGCGCCGCCAGCGCTTCCGAAATTGTTGGGTCGGACGATGTCGAGGCCGACTCTGTGGCTTCGGGGCCAGAGGGAGCTGAAACTTCAGCAGTGGCCGAAACAGCCGGGGCGCTCGGCTCGCTCGCGTAGATTTCATCTAAGGCTGAAACAGCCAGCGCATTCATCGTCTCCGGCGTAAGAAGTCCATTTCCAGCTATGGCGTTAGAAATCTGAAAAGCTTTGAGCGCATCGCGTGTCTGGCGGTCGTAACGCCCGTCAACGATCCGCGATCCCGGCAGCGTGCCAACCGTGGCCAGAAGTGCCTGAAGCACGCAAATCTGGTTTATACCCACAAACGTTGGCAGCGCAGCCGCAGCGGCGGCGCGGTCATCTCCCGAAGAAAGCGGTATTTCAAAACAGGCCGCAGCCAGTGCCAGATCACCACGAGCCGGCCCTGCGATGGTCAGCGACAAGGCTCCGGCCATTCCGACCAGACACGCCAATCCCCGCTTCATAAATCGCCGCATACTCGCTCCAAAGTCACTTCTACCCAAGTGCCAGAAAACTCAACCTACTCTCGCATCTAGATAACGTTCTCGCGTCACAATGCGAAGCTGGTAATCATTTTGCCAATCACGTCTGGCGGAATTGTGGTTTGACTGCCAGGAAAAGACGCATAAAATGTAGAAGAATGGGAATAAGAGACGCATAGTCTTTATTGCTATATACATTTACACCTAATCTTAATCACAATTTAATCACACCCTTGGACACAAATTCAGGCTGTTTTCAGAGGCTTGTTCGGACTTTTCACCCTATGCATCTGGCATTTATGTTTCGGCTGACTTTTTCACGGTTGGCTCTCATAAGTTTTGCGTTCCTGTCGTGGGTATCCACGGCCCAAGCTGAAACCCAAATCGATTCCATCATCCTGAAGGCGCGAGAATACGAAGCCTCCAGAATTCTTGAGCCTGTCTCGGATTCCGAGTTCCACGAGTTGTTTGGGATCAGAAGTCTGGATCTGCTGGTAAAGGAGCGGCTCGCTGCGGTTGGTAGGGTAGAAACCGAGGTGCTATCCTCACCTTTCAGGGATTTGAGCATTGAGGTGCTCCCCAGCATTCGACCGCGCCCACCACTCAAGCAGCGCGATGTCCTGCCCCAGGAATTCTCAATTCTGATCCGACCACCTTTGCCAACGCCAGCATTGGTTTTGGCGGGATACGATGGTCAGCCTGAAATCAGTGAACTGGGATGCGCGACCCGAGCGCACAGCCAGCACAACCTCGCCTATCGCTGCAATGCACCAATTGCCTTGAATATTCCTGGCGGCAATAAACCTTCGAAGTCCTTCCTTCAGGAAATGGAGGCCGAGACAGGCTTTGATATCGGTTACGACCTGTGGCCCGGCGACAAGGATGCTGTGACGGGTGATCGCCTTTTATCGGCCCGCGATATCGTTACCGGCATGCGCTTTACCCTCGCCTATCTGAACCATCGCGGTTTCACGATTGCCAAGAACTCATGCTCTGATCGCAAGCACTGGCGCTGGTCTTATATCTGTTTGCAAGACGAGAACTGGGCAGCGATGTCCGCCAAGGAACGCTGTGAATTTGTCCTTAAGGGCCTGTTGACGGTCGAAGGTGGCAATAACGACTGGTCATTTGCTCCCATGCCTAGCCCCGGTACGGTAGAAGGCGAGCTCATCGCGTTCGGCCTGACGCACGACCCGCGCAACATCAATGAGCCCAAGGTGCTTTGCCGTGAAATCGTAGCGCAGAACCGAGTTGATAGGATGGTCAGCGGCCTGTTGCGAAAGGCTCCTAAGTCCTTGGGGCTGAAGCGGTCTTCTCTGGCCAAACCTGATGAGGCTTTTGTGACCCTCGGCGCTCAGATTTCTGGAACTGAAATGGTCGTGGCTCGGCTCACTAGCTCCAATCCCTCTGCCCTGCCCGACAACATGAAAAAACTGCACAAGATCTGGCGGAGCCTTGGCGGATCTCAAGTCTGTGACAATGCCGATTGTGCTGGACCTGTCGTGGTGGCGCTTCCACCTTTGCCCGATTATCGCCCAATCGAAGCGGCCCCTTCTCTCCCGCTACAGGTGGCTGAAACCCTCACCGACTAAATTTGAGGCT
>JBMTIF010000195.1:0-5122 GCA_049437045.1 Alphaproteobacteria bacterium
TTCCATCGTTAAGCCCCCAAAGCTTTGGTTTTGATGTCATTGGCAAGATCGCTGGCCAATTGGGCAACAGTTGGTTCCGGTAAGGCAACGAAGGGCATGGGGCGCAAAACCTTGATTGCGGCCAGCCCGATCCTCGCTGTCATCAGACCATTGATGGCACCTTCTGACAGTTTAGCCGAGATTTTCCCAGCAATGCCCCCGCCCAAAATATTTTGGAGCAGGCTGTCTCCAGCCTCAAGCCCTCCCGCAATGAACAGATTTCGGAAAATCAGTCGCAGTAATCGCAGGCTCGAGAATGCAGACTGGGGGCCACCGTAAAGGGCGGATATCTCACGCAACAGCTTGAGTGAACGCCAAAGCGATATGGACACGTCCAAAATGGCAAAGGGAGAAATTGTTGTCAGCCAAGCTGAAGAAAAACTCGCTTGGCGGATCGATTTCAGCGCGCGTTTGTCCAGTTCCTGCAAAACGGTTTGCTCGTAAAAGGTCAGGCTTTCGGCATCTGTGTAGGCGCTCCGCTGGGTCAGCTCGAAGCGTTCATGCGCCTGGGCCAGATCCGGGCGAGAGCGCAGTTTGTTTTCCATGCGCTTCAGCCCTTTGGCGGTCGCAGCCGGGTCACCAGCACGCAGCCCGGCATCGAGGTCAGACCGCGCTTTGGTATGGCGTTGCAGCGCTCTGGCCAAAAACCACTCACGCAGAATCATCAAACTGAAGAACAGCAGCCCCAGTCCCAGCAAGGCCAGTCCTGCCCAACCCAACCAAGGCGCGAAGGCCGAAAGAGCGCGTAGGGTGAAAAAGGCATCGGCTGCCAAAGCCAGCAGAAAAAAGAGAAACAGAAAGAGACCACCCCATGCGGCGAGCGACCACCCCTTGCGCTTGGGCGGTAGGATTTCGGCCTGCTGGTGCTCTGACCCACCAAAGGCCTCTTCAAGCCGGTGCATGGCCACCTTGGCGTCACTGGCATCAAGCCGGGTCGGTTTCGGCTTAGCGCTGTTTTCGGCTGACTTTTCACGTGGTTCTATAGCAATGCGCGCAGGCTTTGGGGCTTTGCCAGCGGACTTCGGATCGCTCATTGCAGCAAATCTCCCAAAAGTTCCTCAAGCGCGCGGTCCAGATTGATGTGCGGAAACGGGCGTATTTCTTCCAGCGCTTGCGGCGGCTTGAACGCAAGAATTTCAACATCGCCGGGCTTGAGATTTTTCAAGTCAACAAGGTCTCGGGGCAGTTTACCCGGATAGACAGCCTCGATTGACGTGCTGTCCATTGGTATCCCACTGACGCAGTCGACCCGTTGACCGTCCAGCGTTGCCGTTGCTGGCATGGTTGCTCTCAGCCCGGAGAGTGCCATGACCGATGTCCGGGCACCGGCAAAGGCAGCTCGGTTTTGAGCCTGACTGAGTAAACTCGTCAGCAGACGCTGGAGTTCATCGTGTTGCGAGGTTGGCAAATGGTCAGCCTTGGTCGCCGCAAACAGGATGCGCTCCACCCGCTTGCCATGAAGCAGGGGGCTCAGCCACGTGTTTTGGCCGGGTTTAAAGGCGTTGAGCACCGAAATCATGGCGTCCTGCAACTCATTGATGGCGATACTCCCGCCTTCCGCGGCGCCCAATAAATCAACCAGAATCAGCTGGCGGTCTATTCTGGAGAAATGTTCCTTGAAGAAGCGCCAGACGATGAGGTGTTTGTAGTCTTCAAATCGCTTGGCCATCCCCGCCGCGATACTGCCCCGCTTCAACGCCTGTCCGGGTTTCATCGATAGTGGGGCAAAGGTCAGCGCGGGGGAGCCGGCCAGATCACCGGGCATCAGAAAACGCCCCGGCTGGAGCATAGAGAGCTTCACGCGCTGGGTATGACGGCATTGGCGCAGATATTCGGCGTAGTGCTGGTGTAGTCTCTGAGCGGTCCGTTCATCCCACGGTGCATTGAGATCGCAACCGCTGTTTGCTTCCAGCCACTCTTCAGCCAAGGTCCGCCGCGGTTCCTGCTCTGCTGTTGCAAAGACCTGGGCGGACCAAGTCTGGAAATCCATATCCATTAGAGGCAGATCGAGCAGCCACTCGCCCGGATAATCTACGATGTCGATGTGAAGGATGCTTTCGCGGCTCACAGCCCGCTTGATCCAAGTGCCAGAGCGATACCTGAGCGATAGCCGAAATTGCGAAATGGATGATGTACTTTCCGGCCAGCGTGCAGGATCGCCCAGTAAAGCATCCCGGTGGTCTTCAAAGGCAAATCTTGGCAGCGTGAGGTCTGGCTGTTCGCTCAGCCGTGCCCCGATAACGCGGCCATCGCCGGATGCAGTGAGCAGCGGCATTCCACCCTGATTCAGCAGGTTTTGGATCATCGACGTGATCGCGACGGTTTTGCCGGCCCGCGCCAGTCCCGTGACACCCAGACGAACCACAGGCTCGGCAAATGGCGCAGCCATGCCCTCGACCAAATCGGCGGTTCTGTCAGACAGGCCGGCGAGCAGTTTTTCAGTCTGGCGGCGAATGTCGTTGCTCAAAGCAATTCCGTTGGTGTGGTGAGACAATCAAGTCAGTATTTGGGTATTATCGGTTCAAAACGCTACCGACAGGTTTTGCGTGGTCCAAGGTCAAAATGGAGATGGTCCTTATGCCGTGCATTGTAGTTTGGGGAAAGAACGACATTGAACCGATCGCAGGCCGTCTTCGCCATGTCTTGCAGCAGTTCTTCGTCCGCCCAATCGTCTAGAATGGTCAGCTTTTCACCATCTTCGAACACAACACCTTCGATATCGATGGCGTTGGCGAAGGAATGCTGTGACCAAGACGAGGAACCGGCAATCTTGCGGCAATTATAGCTGCCCATGTGGTTGATCTGCTGGAGAGGCTCTTTGCCGTGCTTGCGCGCCAGCCGCTTTACGTCCTTTTGGACCCACTTTGCAAACCGCTCAGCAATGGGACAGGACAGTGTGAGGCCCTTTCCTTCCAGATCGATGCCACTGACCGACTTCACCAAAACGGGATAACGTGTGCCACACCCTCGATCATTGCCAAAGGAGTTGAGCTGACTGAATTCCAGACCGTCAATCCGTGCCAACCGCTCCAGACACTTGGGACCGTCATTTGGTATCATTGGCGGGCCGTCGCCGGACCATGTCTGCTGCCGCTCCGGCTGCCGGAAGTCCAACAAGCGCAAGATGCTGACAATCGTGCCGCGCCGATGCTCCAGAACGAGCAGGCCAATCAGCACGGCCAGAGCCATGAGGAGCAGGGCAATAGTTCTCATCGATGTCTTGTGTGTGGTGGCTCAGGCCGTCAGAGGTCCAAATTGTGCAAAAACCACTGAAAATCAGCCAGGGACTGCGTCGGAATTTCTTCCATAGGCATATGTCCCACGCCCGGATAGGTCCGAACACGCAAGTCTCGCACGCGTGAGGTGAAACCCGGCATGTTGTCTCGCATAGGAAGCAGCGTGTCAGCTTCGCCCCATTGCAGGAAAACGGGGCATTGGATCTGGCTCAGCATATCCGGGTTGGGTTTCTGCAAAAGCCGCAGATTATCCTGCACGGCGGCCCGAGAGCCTTCACGCATGATCAGGTCATATATCCGATGTAATGAGGATGGATCGACCCGCTTTGGATCACCAAACATGGACATGTGTCCCGCCAGAACGGCTGCTTTGGGCGTGACGGATTGGTAAGCCTGACCCACAAGCGGGATTTTAAAGGCCTGAACAGCCATTGGCAGATTGACTGAGCCGCCTGCGGGGTCCAGCAGGCATAGTGCTTGGACCCGCTCAGGTACTTCGACCGCCAACCGCCAAGAGAGAAAGCCGCCCAAAGAGTTTCCGACCGGTATGAAGCGCTCCAAACCCACTTTGTCTGCAAATTCGAGCAGCAAGGACATGTAAGTGGCTTCATCCAGCCTTCCTTGCGGGTAGGGGCCGGTGATGGCGAAGGGAGGGACGTCAAGCGAAACAACCCGGCGCCCTTTTGCAAGTTCCTTGGCCCATTCTTCCCAGCAATAGAGCGAAGACATGAGCCCGTGAATTAGCAGCAGTGGTGGTTGTTCAGACTCTGCAGGGCCGAGGTCGTGATAGTGCACTTCCAGCCCACCAACATCGACAAACTTCGACCGGTCATCACAGTAGCGAGCTTTCAGAGTTTCAACGGGGATGTCTTCCAATCCCGGATTAAACCAGTCCCGGAGGTCTTGCGCCCGTGCATTTGCCTCTTCGGCCAAGGAAGCCCACCGGTTGGATGACTCTGACAAATCTCGTTTCCTCGAAATAATTACACTGTCTAGTTACTTGTTTCTCGGCTCTTTATCAAGGGTTTTCGCTGGATTTTCCTTGAAGCAGGCCAAGGGTGGTGCGAGTTAAGCCCCATGTTTAATCCGACGGACTGGCGAAAATGAGCGAAAAGCCCGACTGGAGACCAGATTCTGGCGAACTTGCTCCCAACTATTGGGTGGGACGCCGCTTGAAGGATTTTAACCCCGTCGAGTGGGAAGCGCTGTGTGATGGGTGCGGGCAGTGCTGTCTGGTCAAGCTGATCGACGAAGACGACGAACGCATGTACGTCACGGACGTCGTGTGTCGCGGCTATGATTGCCAGAACGGCGGCTGTGCTGTTTATGACAGGCGGAAAAGTGTGGTGCCGGAATGCATTTTTCTGACTCCCGAAAACATTGCGGAAGCGCCGCATCTGTTCCCCGTAACGTGCGCCTACAAGCGCTTGAACTGGGGCTTGGATATTCCCGACTGGCATCCGCTTCGACACGGCGGTGATCGTCAGCCCATGATCGACGCTGGGGTCACTATTGCGGGTAAAGTTACGTCGGAAACTGAGGTCAAAGACGCTGATCTCGAAGATCGCATTCGTCCCTGGTTCAGCGATCAGGCCTGATCGAGCAAGCGAAGCCGACCTATCAGCGTGGCTCGGGCTTCGCTGAGTAGGCTTTCGGCCAGTTCATCCGAAATGTTGGCCGTCGGATTGAAGATCCGCGCGAAAATGAACCAGTATGAGATCAGGCCAATATAGTTTTCGGCCATAGCTGTGAAGGACACGTTGGCAACGGCACCAAGCTCCGCCTGCTTTTGCAGATAGGCGATAAGGCGCGCGCGAAAAGGGTTGCGGCCAAGTGTGTAAATCTTG
>JBMTIF010000196.1:0-5115 GCA_049437045.1 Alphaproteobacteria bacterium
GTCGGTAGCGCCTTGCCCGTCCGCGCCGTAGCCAATGGCGACTTGCCGGCAGCGCTGGAGACCAGCGACGAATGGATCAAGACCCGCACCGGGATTTCACAGCGTTATATCGCAGGCGACGACGAAACGACATCGACCCTCGCCATCAATGCCGCGCGCTCCGCCTTGGAACAAGCAGGCCTGACGGCAGCAGACATTGATGGGATTGTACTGGCCACAACAACCCCCGACCTGACCTTTCCATCCGTTGCGACGATGGTTCAGCGGGAGTTGGGGGTTCCGGCTGGCACTATGGCTATGGACGTCCAAGCGGTCTGTGCCGGTTTCATTTATGCCCTTGGCACAGCAGACGCGCTGCTGCGCGCCGGTCGGATGAAGCGGGCGCTGGTCATCGGTGCTGAAACCATGAGCCGGATTCTGAACTGGGAAGACCGCTCCACCTGTGTCCTGTTTGGTGACGGTGCTGGCGCGGTCATCTTGGAAGCTGACGACAGCGTTGACGTCGCTGAGCGCGGCATCATCGACCTGCAAATGAACGCTGATGGCAATCTGATCGACATGCTGCACACCACAGGTGGACCAAGTTCCACCCAAACGGTCGGACATCTGTATATGGCAGGCAAGGAAGTTTTCCGGCATGCCGTAGAAAAAATGTCGGGCGCGGTTCTCACCCTTCTCGACCGTCATGGCTTCGAGCCCAACGATGTAAAGTGGTATGTGCCGCATCAGGCAAACCAGCGAATTCTGGCCGCTGTGGCTGCAAAAATTGGCGCGCCGCCGGAGCGTTTTATCTCCACCGTGGCCAACCACGCCAACACGTCAGCCGCGTCAGTCCCCCTCGCCCTGCACCATCTGGAACAATCCGGCGCGTTGAAGCGCGGGGACCTTATGGTGATGGCAGGACTCGGTGGCGGCTTGGCTTGGGGCGCGACGCTTGTCCGCTGGTAATTAACCAGCTGAAAACACTGGTTTTTCCCAGAATCGCAAAACGAATCATCCGGAAAATAAAATACCGCCAGTCAACTTCCCAAAAAATAAGGGGGCTAACTGGCGGTCTGATCGTGCCGAATGAATCGGTAATGAAATCCGAGTTCTGAAAGACAACGTATTAGAAATACGAGATTTCTATAGCTTTAAATGGAGTCGCGACTCCAGTCCTAATTTTGCCTTTTTTCCGACATTCTCATAATTAATTTTTGTTCGTCGTATGTTCGCCACACAAATTTAGAGTACCTTGGAACAAGCGCAAAACGAACCAAGGCGGGGCATTTTGTAATACCAAATGGACCTCTGGCAGACGGCAATGAAATGCCCGTTACAAACGCGGCGGTTATGCACTGATTCAACCCAGCTTCCCACCGAAGTGAGCAGCCGTGTCGTTGAGTGATCCACGATTTCCGGAAAACTGATGGTGTCTCGACGGGTCCAACCGCGAGGCGAATTCTGAAACCCCGCCGCATGCACGCTCCACTGTGTAGAGACGGCACGTCCCAAAACACCACTCAGCGGACGTTCCTGGAGGATTGAACATGACCCACAAGGGCACCACCATACCCAAGACTGCCAACACCCTACCCCTCGCTGCGGTTGCACGCGAAGTTTATTGGAACCTCGGCCGGTCTGATTTGGTGGAGTGGTCGATCAAGACAGGAGAGAGCCAGCTGAGCGCCCAAGGCGCGCTGGTCGCACGGACAGGCGAATTCACGGGCCGCTCGCCCAAGGACAAGTTCACCGTCCGCGATAACCTCACCGACAGCAAGGTTGATTGGGGCACCGTTAATCAGCCTTTGTCGGCGGAAAACTACGACAAACTCGAAGCCCTGATGCTCGAAGGCGCGCGCGACCAACGCTTGTTTGCGCAAGACCTGCGTGCCGGTGCCGATGACAGTTTACGTATCAACGTTCGGGTCGTGACCCAGTACGCGTGGCACAATCTGTTTGCGCAAAACATGTTCATCCGCCCCAGCGCCGAAGAGCGCACGGACGTCGAACCTGACTGGACCGTCATTGACCTGCCCGGCGTGCAGGCAGACCCCGAAGTCCACGGCACGAACTCCAAGACCTTTATCGTTGTGAACTTCACCAAGCGGACCGTCCTGATTGGCGGCACGGAATACGCCGGCGAGATCAAGAAATCGATCTTCGGCGTGCTTAACTTCCTGCTGCCAGAAACCGGCGATCTGCCCATGCACTGTTCGGCCAATGTCGGACCGGCTGGCGATGTCGCGCTGTTCTTTGGTCTGTCCGGCACGGGCAAAACCACCTTGTCAGCAGATCCAGAGCGCGCGCTCATTGGTGATGACGAGCACGGTTGGGGGCCCAATGGTGTCTTCAACTTTGAAGGCGGCTGCTACGCTAAGGCCATTAACCTCACAGCCAAGGCAGAACCCGAGATTTATGCTGCGAGCAATCAATTCGGCGCTTTGCTGGAAAACGTGATCCTCGACCCGGCAACCGGAGAGCCTGACTACACCGATGTCAGCCTGACCGAGAACACCCGCTCGTCTTACCCCATCGAATTCATCCCCGGTCACGTCAAAACCGGTCAGGGCGGCAACCCGCGGGCTGTCATCATGCTGACCGCCGACGCTTATGGGGTGTTGCCACCGCTGGCCAAGCTAACCACTGACCAGGCCATGTATCACTTCTTGTCTGGCTATACGGCCAAAGTTGCCGGGACCGAGCGTGGGTTGGGCAATGAGCCTCAGGCGACCTTCTCAACCTGCTTTGGCGCGCCATTCATGCCGCGCCATCCCAGCGAGTATGCTGAGCTGCTGCGGGAGAAGGTCGAAGCCACCGGCGCGGAGTGCTGGTTGGTAAACACGGGCTGGACTGG
The DNA here is from genome assembly GCA_049437045.1 of Alphaproteobacteria bacterium. Classification (GTDB taxonomy): domain Bacteria; phylum Pseudomonadota; class Alphaproteobacteria; order UBA7985; family UBA7985; genus UBA7985. Next base: position 2,837 of record JBMTIF010000196.1, read on the forward strand.
TGGCAAGTTCGGCGTGGGCAGTCGAATTCCGCTAAATGCGACTCGTGCGATGATTCGTGCGATTCTTAGCGGTGGTTTTAAGGATGTTGCCTTTAAACGAGACTCTTATTTCGGTTTGATGGTTCCTGAAGCGTGTCCGTCTGTTCCAGCAGATTTGCTTACACCTTCGACCACCTGGGCCAAATTGTCGGACTATGAGCAGACCGCGGAGACTCTGGCGAAGCGTTTTGCAGACAACTTTGTGCAATTTGCGAAGCATGTTCCAGCCTCCGTCGCGGAATCTGGGATTCGACCACGAGTTTGATAGCGAGACTTGGGTCAAAGCATTCAATCGTATTGCACTTGGCCCAAGTCCTGCACTACCCTTCGGCATGATGGAATACCGCGCTAAATTCAATATCGGCCAAGTCGTCTCGCACCGTCTCTTCGGTTTTCGCGGGGTGATTTATGATGTCGACCCTCAGTACGCCAACACAGAAGCCTGGTACGAGGCGATCCCGAAGGAGATTCGTCCGCACAAGAACCAGCCCTTCTATCACCTGCTGGCACAGAATGAGACCGGGAGCTACGAGGCTTATGTCTCTGAGCAGAACCTGATTGCCGAGGAAAATCCGGTACCCGTCGAGCATCCAGGTATCCTCGATTACTTTGAAGAAGCTCTGCCGGGGCACTACCAGCTGCGAAACACCCTCGCTCACTAGCGCTGTCACCGGGGCGAGATCATTGTCTCGCCTATCCTACGGGTGTAATTCCAAGTTAAGAATCGACCAAAAAACGCATAAAGTCGTTGTTTTTCAGGCGAGAATCGGGTATCTCAAAATCATTCAATTCGTTCCGGTGTTTTTGACCTTCGGATTTGACGTTTTTTTAGGCTCGGTGTCGTGGGTTTCTTGTCCGCGAGGCCATTTGACTCGAAGATTATTTTTTGAGGCTGTTGATGAAACTGACGACGATTTTTCACGTCGGCGCTGCGGCTGTAGCCGTTCTTGCCCTATCCGCTTGTGGACGGTCTCAGAACGATGATGTCGTAGCTGAAGACATTTTTGCGCCAGCCTCAGATACAGGTGACGACGCGATTGATGCGATCCAAACCGTCTTCGATGATCCCTTTGCCGCTGAAGCACAGTTGGTTACAGAAACCAGCGGTGGATTTGGGGGCGAACTCGATCCACTGATTGATCAGGCCTTTGCCGATGATCCTTTTGCCAGCGATCCCTTCGCAGATGACCCTTTTGCCGACGACCCTTTTGCGAATGATCCCTTTCTTTCAGAGCAAACCGGCCTGACCGATACTTCTATCAACGTCGCGCCAATTGTCTCTCAGCCGATCTATCAGGAAACCATTCCCACGCAGTTCCAGCCAAACCAGCCAACGTTCAACTGTAACGTGGCACCGACGTCCAAGTCGCAGCTGATGTTGTTCCGTCAGTACTGCGGCGGGGTGTCGCCGGAGAACAGCGGCTATGGCGGCGCAGCTCCGCAAGTCTTTGGTTCCAGTAACCCTTCGCAGCAGGTTTTCGTTTCACCAAGCTTCAGCTGCGGCAACAACCCGACTTCTAAAGCAGAACTTGCCTACTACCGTGCCAACTGCCTCTCACAGGTCGCTGCGCCGATTACTGCCCCTGAGGTTGTTCCTGTGGCCATAGAGCCGGAGCCTGGGTTTGTTGATGATTTCGTCGATGACGTGACAGATTTCGCCCCGGGCGCTGATCTGGCCCCGGATAGCTACGACTGTAACATTCTGCCGACCTCAAGAGCGGAGCTGGAGCTGTACCAGCAGTTCTGTGGCTAGATTGCTCGATACAGATTGATTGAACAAACCGCAGCAGGCTGACGCCGGTTGCGGTTTTTTCATTCAGCGGCGCTGCTTTGGCAGTGGTGGCGGGACGTCATTGACCCGCAAGCCTAGTTTCTGGCCCAGCTTGGCGTCTTCGCCGTAGATGTCTGGCTTGAACACCAGCATGCCGTCTTCTTTCATCCCGACAGTCGAGTAAATGAAATCGAACGGTATAGGATGCGGCAGAACCTCGATGCGGGTTTCGCCCTTCACCATAGCGGCAATCACGTCCGTGCGCTTCCAGTTCTTCTGTCGCCCCATGATCCAAGACGCCAGCGTAGCGGAATCACCCACACGGACACAGCCCGACGAGAAACTACGCACCCCATCACCGAACCGGTCTCGTTCCGGGCTGTCGTGCAGGTAAATCGCCTGATCGTTGGTCAGGGAAAAGCGGACCCCGCCGAGCAGATTATCGATGCCGGGCGCCATGTAAAACTTG
>JBMTIF010000197.1:0-5106 GCA_049437045.1 Alphaproteobacteria bacterium
CATGCCAAGGGCGTCCTCGACCCAAAACCGGCTCTTAAGGCGTCTTGGCCCGTGCCAGCGCCAGGTTCCGCTCGCGCATCCAACTGTAAAGCCAAACGGCAACAACGATGGTCGAGCCCACCATGCTGGGCAGGTCCACTGTCTCCCCCAAAACCAGGATCCCGACACCCATGCCGAAAACAACGCGGACATATCGGAATGGGCTGACTATGGTGAACTCACCCAGGCGAAGGGAAAGGGTGATGGTCAGGGTACCGAGACTGGCCATCGCTATCAGGGCGGCGGTGTAGCCCAAGCCCTTCCAATCCGGCGCCTGCCATTCCTGCCCCACCACCATCATGCAAAGTCCGGTCAGGATGACTGCGATTGAGCCGTAGAACGACATGACTTCCGTCGATATCTCAGGCGGCATGATGCGCGTGCCGAAGTCTCGAATGGCGTATCCGGCAACCCCGATGAGCGTGATGCTCGCAAACAGGTCAAAACCCGCCATTCCGGGCCGGATGATGATCAGCACACCCACGAGACCGACAAGCAAAGCCACCAACCGCTGCCAGTCAAAAACTTCGCGCAGGAACAGTATTCCCATGGCTGTCAGAACCAGCGGCAGGGACTGCAGCAAAGCCGTTACCAGCGCCAGATCGGAGAATGCCAGCGCAACGACGATCCCCACGATACCCACTGAGTCTCCGATGCAGCGCATGGCCATGCCCGGATGCAAGTAAGCGCGGTCGAAGAAGCGATGCTTCCGGCGCAGCAGCGGCACAAGAAAGAACAGACCAACCCCGCAGCCGAGCAGAAACGTAACCATGCCCAGCGGGATGGTTTGGGTTGATAGCTTGAGGAACAAATCAGCAAAGGTGAACAGGAGGTTCGCAGCAATCATCAGCAGGATTGCCCGTAAAACTGTTGGCATTGCTCTACTCCCCTTCTTGACGCGCTTTGCTGCGTACGGTCTCCCGCCACGCCAGCAAAATACCGCCAGACACGATCACCACAGCCCCCACCCCGGCCCAAACATCCGGAAAATCGCCGAAGAGCCAGAAATCCATGAGAGCGGCAAACAGCAGCGAGGTATAGATGAAAGGCATGATGACACTGGCTTCGACCTGTCGCATGGCCCAAGTGAAGGTTATCTGCGCACCCGCCATCCCGAACCCGACAAAGGCCAGCGCCGCCCACTGGAACGGGGTCGGCCAAACCCAGACAAACAACGCAATGGCGGTGGCGATGACCACCCCAATCAGGTTGTTGATGAACAGGATCTGCAGCACTCGTTCGCGGTTGGTCAGCATTTTGATCGCAATGGACTCTGCCCCGCCGGTCAGGGCGGCGAACAAAGCGATGAGCGCCGCCGGCTGAAAGGCGGAGGTTCCGGGCCTGAGCAGGATCATCGCGCCGGTTACCATGACACCAACAGCCAGAATACGCATCCAACCCACGCGCTCGCGCAGGAACAGCCACGCCAGAAACAGAGTCACCACGGGGCTCAAAAAACTGATTGCCGTTGCATCGGCAAGAACCATCAACGAGGCGGCCCAAAAAATCGATGTGCTGGTCAGATACCCCAAGACCACCCGCATACCATGCAGCGGCAGGTGCACCTTTTCAAACTGCTGCCGTGTTCCGTACCAGATGGCCGTCCAAAGCATCGCCGCAAAGAAGAACCGGCCAAAGCCAACCTGCAGCGGATGCAGGGTCGTTTCAGTCTCGAAACCACCCGCCAAGCCCTTTGCCATGACCGTTGTAAAAGCGATAAAGGCGCTTGCAATCGTCATGGCGAGGATAGCGCGGAAGAGAGGGGAAGCGGTCACAGTGTACTTTCAAATCGTCCAACTCCACGGCGCACCTGTTTGGTCGAGATTTCAAGTTTAAAGTTGCCCACCGTTGCTGAAGTCCCGGCGGGGAGATAGATATCCGGACTATGTTGGATTTACTTTGCATCGGGGAAGCAATGGCTGAACTGCGGCAAAGCCCGGATCAGTCGGGCTTTGTTGTTGGTTTCGCGGGCGACACCTTCAATACCGCTGTTTACGCCAAGCGCAGCCTGGGTGCGGCAGCTGGGGTCGGGTTCATGTCACGGGTAGGGCTTGATCCCCTTTCCGATGGCATGCTGGCCGCAGCTGAGGCTGAAGGGCTGGAAACAAGCGCTGTAGTGCGCGATGAGCATCGCAATATCGGGATCTATTCGGTCGCAACCGACCAGAGGGGCGAGCGCAGTTTCCACTACTGGCGCAGTCAATCAGCCGCGCGGGAACTCGACGCCAAAGACCTGCTCCCGGCACGTATTCTGTACCTCAGCGGGATAACCCTGGCCATCCTGTCGCCAGAGCGTCGACGTACCCTCATGCGGGCTCTGAATGAGCTGAAAGGCACCTGCGAGATTGCTTTTGACAGCAACTACCGTCCAAAACTCTGGGAATCAAAAGATGCTGCGCGGGCTGTCATTGAGGAGATGTGGGATCTCGCTGATCTGGCCTTTCCCAGCGTGGATGATGAAATGGATCTCTTTGGCGATGGCTCTGAATTTGCGGTGCTGAAGCGGTTTGCTCAGGGGACTTTCGCCTCCTGCACTCTCAAGCGCGGTGCTCGCGGACCACTTTCCCTGACCTGTCCTGAACCTTTGGGGGATTGGCTCAAGGCGCAAAGGGTCATTGACACAACCGCAGCCGGCGACAGCTTTAATGGCGGATTTCTAGCCGCCAGACTGCAAGGCAAGCCCGAGGCGGACTGTCTGCGCGCCGGGCACACCCTTGCTGCTTATGTCGTAACCATGCCCGGAGCGATTGCGCCGGCTTAAGGTCAGTCGTGCTTGATCGCCTTGTCAAAGTACGGCACCGGCGCAATGCGAGCGCGAATGCCTGTCACCTGATGGTCCTCAACGGTCAAGCGCTTTGAGTCCGGCTCACCCCAGAGCAACGTGACCTCTTTCCCCATTTCAACCGTATCGGGATCCAGCAGGGCCGTTGAGAGCACACAGCCAGCGTTGGAGGAGTAGGTGCTCCATTGAGACAGCCCGATCATCCGATCCCCCATGAGCACCTGATTGTACTCAAACGTCGCGTACATTGGGATGGGCAGGGAGATGAACTTGGTTCTTGGACGATCTGGCCCAACAGATCGGCGCATGACGTCAAAGACGTCTTCGTTGTTCCACGCGAGCGTGACCTTAACCCGGCAATCTTCTTTCTTGCGGGCCATCAGGGCATCGCGGCCAACGAAGTCATGGTCCAAATGCACCATCGGGCCATAACCCAGTTCATTGGGTTCAACCATGTAGTCGGTCATATCATCCGAAACGAAACTACCACCCAATGAGGCATTGGCTTCAAAGGATTTGACCGGCAGCCACTCGCGAAATGGACGCATGGCTTCCCCGTAGAAGATCGAAGGGAATGGCCGGGGCATCCAGCCTGATTCTTGCGCCGCGGTGGGGTAAGTAACCGAACCCGCTTTGCGCAGGCCAAATTCTTTACCGATCTCCTCCACCTTGGCCCGAACATCACCCTGCGCGTCCCACGGTCCATAGAGCTCAAATCCAGGACGCCCCGCCATGCCGTGGCGCAAGGCCCTAACCGTATGACCTGCGATCTTGAACTCGCCAATGCGGAAGAACTTGATCTCCGGCAGGCCATCATCAACAACGGCGCGCATGAGGTCGAGGGCATTTGGCCCTTGCAGCTGGAACCGGAACACGTCGCGCCGCTCCCGCGGAATGATCATGTTCTCGTTGCGCGTGACCTCAATAGCCATGTCGCTGCTTTCACTGTTGAACTGCAGCCAGTTGCTCGCCGTTGGCGGACCAACAATCCGCAAAAAGTCGTCAGACTCGCAAAAGATGATTGCGTCAGAGATCAAATGCCCACTTGGGTCCACCATGATGAGCTGCTTGGCCCGCAGAGGGGTCAGGTTGCTCAGATCATTGGTTGCAAACTGGGAAACAAAGGCCAGCGCGTCGGCACCCCGAATGTGCAACTCCGTCATATGATAGGACTGCTCGAACAGGACCACGCTGTGGTGCCAAGCCCTCTGCTCGTCCCGCCAGTTGGTGAATTCCGGGGGGATACCGGGAAAAATGACCGTGCTGTCATTAGAACTGCGCAGCATGGGCAGCGCACCGCCGGCAGCGTTGATTTTATCTTCCAGGCTACGAATTTCAGCGTCAGACATAAGGCACCCGCTCGTGTTCAGTTTTCACCGTACGCATCGGAACACCCGATCAAGCCAATAGCTGGCGCCCGGACTGTCTCAGCCTTTGGAGCCTTCGAGCCAGACCGCCAATCAAGCCGTCCGTCGTACTTCGGAGAAAAACCTGACCTTGAACAGTCATGTTGTAAAATTCGAATTTACTGATGCATTATAGAAGAACTCTATATCTTGATGGTGACGTTGCTGTCACCCAGATGGGACCACAACCGGGAAGAGGGTGTTTTCAAAGTGGATCCAAAGTTTCTGACGCAACTGGCCATCATCGTTGAGATGGGCTCCGTCACCAAAGCAGCCCGAAAGCTTAACCTCACCCAACCAACGCTCTCGCGCTCGATCAAGATCATTGAAGACCGTGTCGGGGGCGCTGTTTTGCGGCGCAGCCGCTATGGTGTGTCTCCCACAGAAATTGGTCGTCGACTGGCCGAAGAAGGGCGAAGCATCCTACGCAACACCGAGCAGGCGCAGACCGCCATTCAGGAGTGGAAACACGGCATGGCCGGTGAGTTGCGGGTCGGGGTTGGGCCGATGCTGGCTACGACCATCATGGCGGATTTCTTCGCGGAAATGGTCGACAATCCACCAACCTATAGTCTGAAAATCCATTGCGAAGTTGCCTCTCGGCTGACCAACCGTCTGAACACGGACATGCTCGACGTGGCCATCATTCCCTACGACCTGAACCGCGGCGATGACGCTTTGGTGCGAACACTGCTGTTTCGGGATCGGCTCTCGGTTTTTGTTGGAGCTGGCGATCCTCTAAGCAAACAGCAGCACGTGCCGCCTGAGGCTTTGAGCAACCACCTTTGGATCGGGGTGGGAGAAGTTTCCGGTCTGTTTGACGTCAACCGCGAAATGCTGACTCATCTTGGTCTGCCCGACATCACCCCAAAGGTGGAA
>JBMTIF010000198.1:0-5083 GCA_049437045.1 Alphaproteobacteria bacterium
GACATATCCGCCCACCCCTACTGTATTCCATTTCATCACCAGCCAGCATGGGATAGCGGACAGCAAAAGAGCGATCATGATCCCGGTTGATGCTGTTGAAGCGTGCGGGCGGAACCTCCAGCTTTGGGTCAAAGCTGAACCGATTGCGTACCACCAGCCGATGACCACCCGTGCCGCTGGTTCGGCGTACCGTGGTCCCCATCGGGTCGGCTGGCGTGAGATGCCAGTTCTCAGCGCCGCCTAAGGCCTTGACTTCATCATCACTCAAGGCTCGGGTCATGGAGCCGTAGGTGTAGAAGTGCATCAACCTCCCCTCAAAGAAACCGAAATCGTTGATCAGACCGTTGACGCCCAGAATGACTTTGGGCGCGGTGACTTGTCCGTTTTCCGTGGTAACGACCCAGCTTTCACCTTGCCGTACCAGACGGCGCACGGGTGAGTTTTCGTAAATAGTAAGACGGTTGGAACCCAGAGCCTCTGCAAGGCTGCGCACGTATAGGGCTGGTTGGATCATGGCCGACCCCGGCGTGAACAGGCCCGAGCGGTAGTAAGTGATTCCCGTCAGTTCGCGCATGGCCTGCGCGTCCAGCATCTCGAAGCCTTCGTCCAAGTGTTGAAGGTGACCGGAATAATCCAAATTGTGCTTGTGACCCTTTTCCGTTGCTGCGCCGTTGATCTTGCCGCACCGATTAAAGGCTTCACGCGTCAGTCCGGCTTCTTCAGCCATCGCTTGAGCAAAGTCGATGGCAGCGCGGTTGGCGCGGGTTTGTGCGCGGTCTGAGTCCAAAGCGCCGCCGTAGTCTTCCGAAGTCAGATCATGGGGCAAGTCGATCATGAAGCCGGAATTGCGCCCAGCTGGACCATCGGCAACACGGATCGCTTCGAGCACGACGATACTGTCTTCGGGCCGCAGTTGGCTCAACCGTTTGGCTGCTGCCAAACCAGCAAACCCGGCACCAATGACCACCCAATCCGCTGTCCGACGCTCCTCAAGAATACGCGGGGCAGGCGGTTCAGGCAGCAGAGCATTCCAGGCCGCAGGGCCGGGTTCGCTGGGAAGGGGTGGAACGTCGATGCGCAAGCTCACGGCAAGCTCAACTTTGCTGTTCGACCACCGTCGACCGTGATGATCTGTCCGGTGGTGAAACCTGCATCCTCAGACGCCAGCCAATACACCAGATTTGCGACTTCCTTGGGGCGTCCGGTCCGGCCCACGGGGTGAATGTCCCTCAAGCCCTGATGAAAGGCATTGGTGTCACCAGTCAGCGAGTTGATAAAGTCGATGTTCAGGGGCGTATCAATCCATCCGGGTGCCACAGCGTTGCAACGGACCCCGTGAGGCCCTTCATCAACGGCAATGGCGCGGGTTAGTCCGTTCAGACCGGCTTTGGACGCACAATAAGCCGGATGACGGGGGTTGGAGCCGCTGGCCTCGATACTGCTGATGTTGACGATGCTGCCTCTGCTGTCATGGAGCAGGGGCATGAGGACTTTTGACAGTTGAAAGGGAACGGTGAGGTTCAATCTGATCTGGGTTTCCCAGTCCTCCAGCGAGCTTTCCTGCACCGTACCTTCGAGCATCACACCCGCATTATTGACCAGCACATCAAGACGGTCCGTCTTTTCAGTAAGGGCCGCGTGAATCTGGTCGGGTGCCGCTTCGTCCAACAGCGACAGGGCGATGGTTTCGCCGACAGGTGAAGGGCGGCGCTGGACTGTGAAGACGCGGTAGCCTTCGGCATCAAAACGGCGCGCAATGGCCTCACCAATACCGCTGCTTGCACCTGTGACCAGTGCAATCTTCCGGGGTGCTTCCAAGGTCATCCGACAGGCTTCCCCCCGTTTATTTCAAGCAAGGCACCAACCATGTAGCGGGCATCATCGGAAGCCAGAAAAGCCACAACGTCAGCGATGTCTTCCGGCTCGGCAATCCGGCCCAAGGGCACCGACTTGTTCAGCGTTGCAATGCCTTCCTCAGGGTCTAGACCACGGATCTGAAACCCGGAGCGAAGCATGTCGGTATTGACCTCGTTAGGGCAGACCGCGTTGACGCGGATGCCTTGATGCGCATGATCGCGGCCCAAACATTGGGTCAGCGAGGCAAGCGCTGCTTTGGTCATGACGTAGATCGGATGAGATGGCCCGGGCTGTAGCCCCCAGCAGGACGACGTATTGACGATGGCCCCGCCTCCTTGCGTCGCCATGATCGGAATGGCACTGCGGCACAGGCGAAACGGCGCTTCGACATTGATGGCGAGCGAGCGGCGCAGGTCATCGTCAGAGGCCTCAGTGATAACCCCGCGCGCGATAATCCCGGCGTTATTGCAGAGAATGTCCAGACGCCCGGTCAACGCAGTGACCTGGTCGGGCAGGGCATCGACAAAGTCGGGATCCATAAGGTCGCCAACGATCTGGTGATCTGCGCGGCTTTCCGCGTGTTGCTTGAGATCAGTCGCAACAACGGTTGCGCCGTCTGCCTTGAGACGGGCGATGATTGCCTGCCCGATGCCGCCGCCACTGCCCGTCACCAGCGCAGTTTTTCCTGAGAAGCGTCCCGTCCCCATGCCTAGTGATCCTGATTGAGGGCTTCTGCCGCCGGGATTTCGCGTTCCCGTCGAGCGATGTAGTCCAGCAAGGCTTCGTTGACGCCCTCGTCTAGCTTTGGTTCCTCGTAATCATTGAGCAGGTCTTTGACCCGCTGCAAGGCCCGTTCGTTGATCTCGATTGACCCTTCGGCTTGCCACTGCTCAATCGAATTGTTGTCGAACATTTCCGGCATAAAGAACGCGCGCTGGAAGTTTTCCAAGGTGTGCGGGTGGCCCAGATAGTGCCCGCCCGGACCCACATCGCGGACAGCCTGAAGCGCTTCGTCAAAGTCGTCCCAGCGAATGCCTTCGGCCATGCGGTACCCCATGGCACACTGTTCAGCGTCCACCACGAACTTTGCCATAGAGCAGTGCATCCCGGCTTCATTCCATCCAGCCGAATGCCAGATGTAGTTGGCCCCGGACATGAGCGCCGCCATCATCGTGGTTGCGCTCTCGTAACCGGCTTGGGCGTCAAACGTTTTGGCCCCGCCCAGTGTGTTTGACGTCCGCCAAGGGACATCATAGTGCCGGGCCATCTGGCCGATCATGAAGTTCATCAGGCTGATCTCTGGCGTGCCAGCCATGGGCGCACCTGATTTCATGGAGACGGTGGCCAGATAATGCCCGTAGATCGCCGGCGCGCCCTTGCGCACCACTTGGGTATAGGCCAGCGCGGAAAGCGCTTCAGCGTTCAATTGGGCGACCGTCGGGGCAACGGATGCCGGGGTATTGGCTCCGCCCAAAACGAAGGGTGAGCACAGGACCGGCTGGTTGCGTTTGGAAAACGCCCGCATGGCGCCCAGCATGGTTTCATCCCAAACCAGCGGCGAGTTTCCATTACAGTTGCCAGTACAGACCGGGTGGGTTTCCAGATAGTCTTCACCAAACAGAACCGCACACATCTCCATCACATCTTCAGCGTTCTTGGGCGAGGTGGTCATGCCCATGAAGGTCTTGTCGCTATGCTTCATCGACGAGTAGGTGATGCGCAAATGTCGATGGGAGATCGGGTGATCATACGGCTCAACGATATGGTGCGCACTGGAATGGATCGCCGGCAGCATGTGGCTTAGCTTGTGGAAGTTGGCGAGGTCCTCCAGCGTTGGGTTCCGTCGCACATCGTCGATATCACGCAGGTAAGGCGCGCCGGTCATGGGGACAAAGATCGAGTGATCATTGCCAAAGGGCAGATCATTGGCATGGTTTCGGGCGTGAATGGTAAAGCTGCTAGGGATGGTAGCGATCAGCTCTTTAACCAATCCTCGGTCCAGATGAACCGTTTCGCCCCGGACATCTGCACCAGCCTTGCGCCAATCCTCCAAGGCGATGTCATCGCGGAACACGACGCCGATGTTTTCGAGGATATCCATAGACGCATTGTCGATCTTCTCGATCTGCTCCTGGCTCATGGGTTCGGTCAGGGGAAGCGACCGCTTGAGGGCAGGGAGCATGGTCGTGTCACGCTTTTGCCGCGAGGCCTTGCGTGCACCACGACCGCGACGCTCTGTACCGACTGCTTCTACGCTCATCCTACGTTATCTCCGTCTGCAGGGTCGTTCAGATCGATCCAGATGGTCTTCAGTTCGGTGTATTGGTCATGGGCGTGGATGCCGTTGTCCCGGCCACCAAACCCAGATTGCTTGAAACCGCCAAAGGGGGTGGAGATGTCGCCTTCACCGTAGCAATTGACCGTTACAGTGCCGGCCCGAATGTCTCTTGCCGCCCGCAAGGCCTTGCGCGCATTCGCCGTAAAGACAGAAGCAGTCAGGCCGTAATCGGTGTCGTTGGCCACCGCAATGGCTTCATCATAAGACGCAACCTCGATCACGCTCAGCACGGGGCCAAAAATTTCATCGCGGGCGCGGGGATCATCGCGGGAGACTTCATAGATGGTCGGGGGACAGTAAGGGCCATCCATAGCCCCGCCAATCAGCGCTTCACCGTTCAGGAAGGACGATACCTTGCCGCAGTGCTCCGTGTCGATCAGCGCACCAAGGCTGTTGCTGGGGTCAAGCGGGTCGCCGGTTTTCCAGTCGCGCACACGGGCCAGAATGCGTTCCATGAGCGGTGCTTTAACGTCCTTGTGGACAATCAGCCGCGAGTTGGCCGAACAGTTCTCGCCCATGTTCCAGAACGCGGCGTTCACGACATTCTCCGCCACGTGGTCGAGGTTTTCAGCATCGTCAAGGACAACCGCCGGGTTCTTGCCGCCGCACTCCAGCACCACTTTCTTCAGGTTGCTGTCTGCTGAATACCGCAGGAACCGCCGACCGGTTTCGGTGGAGCCGGTAAAGCTGACCATATCGATCCCCGGGTGCAAGCCCATGGGCTCACCCACCGATGGACCATCGCCGGGAAGAACCTGCAGCACGCCACGCGGTAAACCGGCTTCGGCGGCCAGTTCAGCCACGCGAAGGGCCGTCATCGAGGTCTGTTCCGCTGGCTTCACGATCACCGAACAGCCTGCCGCCAAGGCGGGACCCAATTTCGTGGCA
>JBMTIF010000199.1:0-5077 GCA_049437045.1 Alphaproteobacteria bacterium
TGGCCACACTCGAAGGCGAGATAGCGTCGGTAAAAACGACGAACGACATTTTGGTGATGGAAGGCTAGCAGCCAAAAACCGCGCCGCTCATGTGTCCCACCCACAGGGCGCCTTACGACGCGCCGAGCCAAAGTGCGGTGATTGAGAAGCATGGCCTCGCCTAAGCCCGGAAAAGGCTCAGGACTGCATGTTGCCTGAGCCGTCCCCGATCAACTGCTGCATCTGCTGCTGTGCTTGGATCTGCTGCTGAGACTGCGGGTTGGTGGGTTGCAGGGCTTGTTTATTGATTTTCTCCCTCATGCGCGCGAAGGCGTCGGAAAGGGAGGCGGACCACTCGGCAGACAGTGCGTCAAAAGCAGGATCATCGTCTTCGATGCGTTCCAGCCGCGAAAAGTTGAAGCTGTTTATGGGCAGGACGCTCAAATCCAACGGCATCCCTACAGACAGATTTGAGCGCAAGGTGCTGTCCATGGATACAAGTGCACACAGCGTCGCGTCTTCGAGGCTTGTTTGCGGCGTGATGGTGCGGTCGAGGATGGGCTTACCGTACTTGTGCTCGCCAATCTGGAAGAAGGGCGTGTCAGTCGTGGCTTCGATGAAGTTGCCGGCCGAGTAAATCTGGAACAACCGCAGATTGCCACCAGATACCTGTCCGGCTAGCAGAATCATCGCGCTAGAGTTCTCTCCTCGCGCTGCCAAATCAGGGCCAAGGCGGCCCTGAACGGTGGTCATGGTGTTGCCGACGATTTCCGCCACACGGAACATGCTGGGCGCGTTCAGAATGGTTTCTGCGCCCGTGTCAGCTGCACGATCGATGGTTTCTTGCAGGCTAGAGATGACTGACTGCGTGACCGACAGGTTTCCCGACGTCATCAGCGTCATGGCGCGATCGTTCTGAACCTGCCAGGTGAACATCTTTTTGAACCGAGCAATGTTATCCAGTCCCGCATTGGTGCGGGTGTCGGACAAGCACACGAGGCCCTGGTTGAGCTTGATGGCTACGCAGTAAGTCATCGACTCCATCGCATAATCTGAATTTAGTCGGACTCAGTGGTAACACCAACCGGCGCCGGGCCAAAACCAAAATCGGTTGCAATCGACACGGCCAGTTGGTTGGTTTTCAGAATTATGTCCGTGAGGTATTCGTGCAGGCCCGCTGCAATAATGTTGGTCGCACTTTGGTCGTGCAAGTTATCGCGGATGCCGGCAGCCTGGTCCAGAGATGGCACGTTCATGTGGAGATCCTGGCTCAGCGTCTGTAGCCGTCTAACGATGCGGTCGTAACAGAAGCGCAGTGAGCGGGGACATTCGGCGTTGAGGATCAGTAAGTCGGCGACACGCTCGTAATTCACAGGGTCCTTGTAGACCCAACGGTAGTTGGACTTCACGCCCGCCGCACGGAGCAGGTGTGTCCATTGCAGCTGATCCCGGCTTGATTCTGGCCCTTCCGAATGGGGCAAAAGCACGTGATATTTTACGTCCAGCAGGCGCGCCGTAGCGTCTGCACGCTCAATGAGCTGGCCCAGTGCGACGAACCAATATCCAGCGTTACGGAGCAAGTTGCCTTCAACCTCACCCCGGAACAGGGAAGCATGCTGCCGCGTGCGTTCGATAAGGGCGCTTAGATTACCTTCGCTGATGTCCTGTTCTTCCAGCACCCGCGTCTCTCGCCAGGCCTGGTTCAGCGCTTCCCACAAGCCCGCCGTCACCGCCACCCGCTGCGCCCGCGCGTTGCCGCGTGCGTTGGCGAAGGAACTGCGGATCGACGAGGGATTGTTTTCGTCCAGCACCAGATGCCGGATCGCGGCCTGCGCGCTCGCGGTTTCCAAGCCGTCGCCAAAGGTCTCCTGACAGCCTGCTGCGATCAGAATGGCGGTCCATTCGTTACCCCAACCCGATTGCGGTTTGCTTAGGCTTTCAAAGCGGCGGCCGGCTTCGACCAACCGTCCAACGTTGTCCGCGCGCTCAACATAGCGCGCCATCCAGAACAGGCCCTCGGCCGTACGACTGAGCATCAGACCTCTCCCGGATTGTGGTTGAGCACCCAGGTGTCTTTCACGCCACCGCCTTGGGAGGAGTTCACCACCAGGGAACCCTTCCGCATGGCCACACGGGTCAGGCCGCCGGGGATCAGCTTGGTCTCTGCGCCTGTCACTACAAACGGTCGCAGGTCGACGTGTCTGGGGTCGGGGCCTTGGGGTGTTAGAGCAGGGACGGACGAGAGGGCCAGCGTTGGCTGAGCGACAAAACCGCTAGGGTTCTCGCGCAGCTTGGCGGCAAATGTCTCTCGCTCTTCTGCCGTCGAAGCCGGACCAATGAGCATGCCGTAACCGCCCGAGCCGTGGACTTCCTTGACCACCAGCTCTTCGAGGTGGGAGAGCACATACTTGAGATTGTCTGGCACGGAGCAGCGATAGGTCGGCACGTTGTCGATGATAGGCTCTTCGCCAAGGTAGAAGCGGATCATCTCTGGAACAAAGACGTAAGTCGCCTTGTCGTCCGCCACGCCAGCCCCCGGCGCATTCACCAGCGCGACACCGCCATTACGGTAAACATCCATGAGACCTGGCACGCCCAGCACGGAGTCCCGGTTGAAAGCCAGTGGATCAATGAAGTCATCGTCGATGCGCTTGTAGATCACGTCCACCCGCTCTGGCCCGCGCACGGTGCGCATGTATACCAGTCCTTTCTCAACAAAGAGATCCTGCCCCTCAACCAGCTCGATCCCCATTCGGTCTGCGAGGAAGGAGTGCTCGTAGTAGGCCGAATTGAAGTAACCCGGTGAGAGCAGCACACAGGTCGGTTGCCCCTCACAGAGTGGCGGTGCACAGGCGATCATGGCATCGAGCAGCATGTCAGGATAGTTGTCGACCGGGCGGATGGCACCGCCTTTGAATAGCTCGGGGAACATGCGCAGCATCACTTCTCGGGTCTCAAAAACGTAAGAGATGCCCGATGGCGTGCGCGCATTGTCTTCAAGGACGTAGAACTGATCCTCACTGGTCCGCACCAGGTCCACCCCCACGATATGAGCGTAGACGTCGCGCGGCGGGCGGATGCCCTGCAGAGCTTTGTTGTAGGCCGGGTTGTCGTGGACGACCTCTGCCGGGATCTTGCCTGCCTTGATGATTTCCTGCTCGCCGTAGACGTCAGCGAGGAAGGCATTCAAAGCCTGCGCGCGCTGGATCGAGCCGCGCTCGACAATGTCCCATTCGCGGGCAGAGAACACGCGCGGAATAAGGTCAAAGGGAATCAGCCGTTCAGGGTCGCCCCCTTCGCCATAGACGGCAAACGTCACCCCGACTTGACGGAACAGGGCCTCGGCTTCGGCGTTGCGAGAGAGCAAACTGTTGGCGCCATGACGCTCAATCCAGGCTGCAACAGTGTCATATTCTGGTCGGTTGCCCGAGCCGGTCAGCATTTCGTCAAACATGCCTCCAACTTTGGTCAATCGACTTCGAAGCTGCAATAATTTATCCCTTCTACGGAGTTGTTTTCGCGTTAGTCGGTCCTTTGCGAGGCAATCACTGCTGAAAAAAAAGGCCAAAGCCACTCAGATGAGCATAAAAGTCGCGCTTCACCACCGCACTACGTACAAATACGACCGTCCAGTCACGCTCGGTCCGCACGTTGTGCGCTTACGCCCTGCGCCCCACACCCGGACGCCGATCCTTTCTTACAGCCAGAAGATCAAGCCAGCAGAGCACTTCCTCAACTGGCAGCAAGACCCCTGGGCGAACTGGCTCGGGCGGTTAGTATTCCCAGAGAAGACACAGCTGCTGGAGGTTGAGATCGACCTCGTGGCTGATATGGTCGCCATCAACCCTTTTGACTTCTTCCTAGAAGAACACGCGCAGGAAACCGGCTTTGCCTACGGGAACGAGCTTTCGGGCGACCTGAAGCCTTATTTGACGCCTGACCTATTGACGCCATTGCTCAAGGACTTCCTTGCAGGCGCGCCGAAGCACAACGGCGCAACCAACGACTTCATGGTGTCACTGAACCAATATGTTGAGCAGGAGATTGGCTACATCATTCGGATGGAGCCGGGTGTGCAGAACCCGGAGACAACGCTCCGCCGTAAAAAGGGCTCTTGCCGGGACAGTGCCTGGCTCCTGATCCAGATGCTGCGGCACTTTGGTTACGCGGCGCGGTTTGTTTCGGGTTATCTGATCCAACTAACGGCAGACCTTAAGCCGGTCTCTGGGCCAGAGGGCCCGACGGAGGATTTCACGGACCTCCATGCCTGGGCTGAGGTTTATCTGCCGGGGGCCGGCTGGGTTGGTCTTGATCCAACGTCGGGCTTGTTCGCAGGCGAGGGCCATATCCCGCTCGCTGCAGCGCCCGCGCCACAGGCTGCCGCGCCTATCACTGGCGCGCTTGAAAAGTGCGAGGTCGAGTTCGATCACGACATGCTCGTCACCCGCCTCGTCGATCCGCCGCGCTCGACCAAGCCGCTGGATGAGCAGCAGTGGTCCGCCATCGTAGGCACCGCCAAGGCCGTCGATGAGCGCCTCAAGAAAAACGACGTGCGCCTGACCGTTGGCGGTGAGCCGACTTTTGTGAGCGCCACCGACCGCGACGCCGATGAATGGACGACAGCGGCCGTCGGCCCGACCAAGCGGGATTTTGCTGACCGGCTCATCCGACGCCTGCGCGACCGCTTCGCGCCGGGGGGCGTGCTGCATTATGGCCAGGGCAAGTGGTACCCAGGCGAGCAACTGCCGCGCTGGTCCTTTGAGCTGCACTGGCGTGGCGACGGCGTGCCGCTGTGGCAGGATGCGGACCTCATCGCCCGCGAGGGGCAGGGCGAGGCCGACATGGTCGACGCGGAACGCTTCATCAAGACGCTGTGCGGGCGGCTGAATGTCGATCCCGAGCATGCACAGCCGGCCTTCGAAGACCCGGTCGAGTTTACCCTGCGCGAGCAGAACCTGCCCATCAACCGCATCCCCGAAAACAACGAACTCTCCGACCCAGAAGCCCGTCGCCGTATGGTTCGGGTGTTTCAGGAAGACCTGATGGCCCCGCGGGCTTTTGTCCTGCCTATCCAGCAGGCTCAAACCCAAGCTAAGCA
>JBMTIF010000200.1:0-5072 GCA_049437045.1 Alphaproteobacteria bacterium
ATGTACTCTTCGCCGATCTCAGTTGTGAGCGTGTCCGTCACCATCCATTCCACGCCGTCAGGGGTTAGAAACACGCGTTCATCGATTGAGGGTTTTGATGCACCTTCGGGTTGTGACAAAGGCCACAACGGACCGACCATTAATGTACCTAGCAACAGGCCATACAGGGTTGTTGTTAATGCAAATGGCCATGCAGATGCCCCGGCAGCGCGCCAAATTTTAATGTCACCATTCAGGTTCAGACGCGAAAATGTTGCCAGCACAGAAAGCATGAAGACCGTCGGCAACAACGCCAACCACAGCTCAGGAAGAGGGACGAACAGCCGCTTTAATCGAACCGACCAAGCCTCAGGTGTGGCGAAAATGCCTTCGCTAATACCCGGAATTAGCATTATTGCCGTAAAAACCAGTGTCAAAAGGCCGAAATATCTTGTAAGTGACCAAAGGACGCGTGTTTTTAACACGAATTCTCCTTTAAGTTATAGCGAGTGCATCTGTGGATCAGGTCGACTGGTTTTTCGGCAGAATCTTTCTGCCCGTTGTCAATTTTGCCACAGCTTACGCTGGTAAAGGGGTTTTCTCCACGGAAACCGTCCAACTCTCTGGTGACAGACAAAAAAACGCATGTTAAACGGTAAATATAAATAATTAAATACAAATCCTAAACTAATTAGGACTAGCGTAATGCAATAAGTATTTAATTAGTGTTTGAGCCTTATGGCTCACAGTAAGGGAAAGCAAGATGGTACAAGCCCGACGCCGAGAAGAAGGACTTGATGAAACGGACCGCATGATTGTTGCCGAGCTTCAAGAAAATGCGCGGATTTCGAATGTGGAGTTGGCAAAGCGTGTGAATCTCTCCCCGACGCCTTGCTACGAACGTGTTCGAAAGCTGGAAAGAACAGGGGTGGTGCTGGGCTATCATGCTCGCGTGGATCGCGCAGTTCTCGGTTATCGTCAGACTGCCTATGCCACCATTACGGTGAAGGGCGATGACAAGGCAGATCTGGGTGATCTCATCACCCGGCTTTCAACCAATCAGCAGGTGCTGGAAATCGCCGAAATTGCGGGCCAGCCCAAGCTGCGTATGAAGGTTTTGGGGCAATCAGTAGGATCTATTTCCGATCTGCTGAAGTCTCAGCTTTCGAGCCATCCGGCGGTTGGCAGCTACGAAACTGAATTCGTCGCGAACGCTCACATCGACCGGCTGTAAGCCAGGTTGCGCGAAAGCG
This sequence comes from Alphaproteobacteria bacterium, assembly GCA_049437045.1. Classification (GTDB taxonomy): domain Bacteria; phylum Pseudomonadota; class Alphaproteobacteria; order UBA7985; family UBA7985; genus UBA7985. Next base: position 1,233 of record JBMTIF010000200.1, read on the forward strand.
CCGCTTGTCTGACCGACTTGGGGCGCTTACTTCAGGTTCCTGACAACCATTTAGGGAACCTCGTATCATGGCTGAGAAAGAAGCGATTTTTGCCGCTGGATGTTTTTGGAGCATCGAAGATACTTTCCGCAAAATGCCGGGCGTGAAGGATGCGATCAGTGGGTATACCGGTGGCACCACCGTGAACCCGACCTATCAGCAAGTTTGCACCGGTGCGACTGGGCACGCCGAAGCAGTTCGGGTGGTTTTCGATGATGAAAAAATCGACTACGGCACGCTGCTAAACGCCTTTTTTGAGATGCATGATCCAACGCAAGTAAACCGCCAGGGGCCGGACATCGGCACGCAGTATCGCTCCGGCGTGTTCTACAAGGATGAAGCGCAGCGAGAAGCGGCTGAATCTGCTAAAGACGCGGTTGCATCCAAGCGCGGTAGCGTGGCGACGGAGGTGACGGAAGCTTCTGAATTCTACCCTGCAGAAGACTATCATCAGCGATACTTTGAAAAGCGCGGCTTTAGCCATTAAAGGTGATCCCAATTGGCGCGTTGCCTGAGTTTACAGAAAGCTAAAAGTCCATGACCGAAGAAACCGCAGTCGATCCTAACGCTCAGCAGGAGCAGCAGCGCCTGTTCCCCGATGCTCCAACGGACGAACCCGTGTGGACCGTCGCGCACACCGTCATGGGACAAACCATTTCCTTTGATGTCTGGCGTTCGCTGATCAAGACCGAAATGGTGGATCAGTGCGATATCAAATCGAACCATCGTAAGGCCATTCTGCGCAAAACAGAAAAGACCCTGCAACGCGGGGTCAAAATGGGCCTTGGCAAGCTCAATGAAGCGCAGATGGAGCAGATGCGCTGGAACGCCTTCATCATCTTGGTCGACAAGGCTTTGGGGAACAATCATCTCAAGGTCCGCGCTGATGATGCCCTGTGCGACGGTCTGATTGATGCCGCAGAAGGCTTCAAAAAAGCCTGATCGAACCACGGCCATGACAGACCGGGAAACTCTGGAAGTAACCCAGGACAGTTTTCTGGGTGGGTCTCTGGAAATACTTCAGCCGCGAAAAGGCTATCGTGCGGGTATGGACGCCGTCTTGCTCGGCGCGGCAATTCCTGCTGAGGCGGGGCAGCACGTGTTGGATGTCGGGTGTGGGGTTGGTACGGCCGGACTCTGTCTGGCGCGCCGGGTCGCAGGGGTTCAGGTAACAGGGATTGAGCTGCAGCCCGAAATTCATGCTCTGGCCATCCAAAATGCGGAAAACAATGGCCTCAAGGATCGATTCAGGTTCGTCTGCGGGGACGTGACCAACAAAGGTCAGGTCTTGCCCGCGCGTTACTTCGATCATGTCATCAGCAATCCGCCCTATATTGCCGAAACAAGCGGGCGCCGGTCCTTCCGAGAGCACGCGGATTTGTCGAAACGGGAGTCAGACGTTGAACTGACTGAATGGGTCGAAGCCATGCTTTACTGGGTCAAAGAGCGGGGATGTATCACCATTATTCATCGCGCGGACCGATTGCATGAAATCATTGATCTGCTCAACCCACGCGTAGGCGCCCTGCGGGTCTGTCCTGTCTGGCCCAAGAAGGGGCGGAATGCGAATAGGGTTGTGGTACAGGGGCGACGTGAAGCCAAGGCAGGGCTGACCCTTCTTCCCGGTATTGTCGTGCGTGATGATCAAGATAGAGTGACGCCCGAAATGGAAGAGATCCAACGCCTCGGTCGTGGCTTGGTTTTCTAGCCAGACTGGGCGTATAACACCCGGTGAACTTTTGGAGTCGCTTTTCATGAACGCACTGCGCCCGCTCGCGTTGCTGTCTTTTTTGGTCCTTGCTTTGTTCGGGATGACACCAGCACTGGCTCAGCTTGATTCAGACGAGCCGGCCAACAGCCTTTCTGGTCAGCCGTCATTGACGTTGGCGCCGGCGACGACACCCGGAGCAGGCGGCAATGCTTTTGTGATTGCAGCCGGACCAGCAAGCGGACTGGGTTACGCCATGGCTGGCGCCATGTGTACGGCTTACAATGTATTGGCAGATCCTGACTCACCGACTTGTTTGGTGCGGACAACGACGGGCTCTGAAGAAAATCTGGCACTCATGGCCGACCGGTTCGTCGATTTCGCCGTCGTTCAGTCGGATCGCCAGTATTTTGCCTATACAGGGCAGGCGGACTACGAAGGTGAAGATGCGATAGAGGACCTCCGTACGGTGTTCTCCTTTGGGATTTTACCGCTGCATGTGCTCCTAAGTGCTTCATCATCCGCGACCACGCTGCAAGATCTTGAAAATGGTCGTGTGGGCTTGGGGCCGGTTGGAAGTTCTCAACGAACCTTGGCGCAGGCTGCACTCTTCGCCTCTGAAGTTGCGATTTCCAAGATGCAATACGTGGAAGAAGGCAAGTTGCCGGATCAGATCGATGGACTGTGTAACAACCGACTGGATGCTGTGATTTTTCCCACAGTGCTGCCCTCGCAATGGGTTGAAGTTGCTTTGTGGGAGTGTGGAGCCAGATTGGCGCCTCTGGCCAGCGACGGCATCGAAGTTCTCGTCGACTCCAACCCCTTCTTCGAGCCAATCGTGATCCCGGCAGACGCGTATAATATGAGCAGCCCGGTTGAAACCATCGGCTTGGCGGTCACGCTGGTGACGCGGGAAGACGTGCCGCACGGAAGGGTAATTGAATTATTGCAATCCGCTTATTCTGACTTTGAATTCTTCAAGTCCATGCATCCGGCCTTGCAATTATTGAACAAGGAGTCCGCGTTACGTGCAGGATTGGTTGCGCCACAGCACCGCGGGTTGCAGCAATACGTTGAAGTTCAGGCACAATACAGTGACGTCGACACCCTCGACTGATCGAATTTCCCGTAAGGCGCATAATCTCAGTTGAATATTCTTTTGGCATTTGAGTTGCATTTGGTTAGGGCTGAAACCTAACGAGAGCATCTTGAGAGTGCCAACTTGATTCCTATCGCAAAGAAAACCCTTAGCAAATTCAGTCTAATAACATTTGTATGCTTTAGCTTATCCGCCTGCGGCTCAATCGACGTCGGGGACAGCAATCGCATTTTCAAAAGGTCGATTCAGGCATCTGAAGTCGCGGAACTTTCGGCTCAGAAAAGTGGTTTGCCATCTTTGGACCTGCAAATGTCGTGGCGTGAGCAGGCTATGGCGTCCAACCATTCATTCAACCCGCAGAGACGCCCAAGTCGTGTTCCGGCTGATTTTCGGCAGGAACCCTGGGGGCGGGAACTGCCACTTATCGCACCGCATGTTGACGGCATACTGACCAGTGATTTTGGGTGGCGCGGCCTGGATAACCGCCGTGACTTTCACTCTGGAATCGATATCGCGGCGCCTGCGGGTACGGTCATTTACACCCCGATTTCGGGTGAAGTGCTCTACGTTAAATACGCCGGAACAGACAGCGGTATTGTGATCTCTGACGGGGAGCGCCAGCACACTTTCTGGCACACGCGTCCTAGGACCGGACTAAAGCAGGGGGATTGGATCAAAACCGGCAATGCGGTCGGTCATCTGGTGAATTGGGGGCGTCGAACGCACCTTCACTACTCCGTACACCTGACCGGACCGTCCAAGTCGCACCGAGCACGCAATGACAGCAACGCGATTGACCCGCTGACCTTGGTGCGCCGCTTGCGTCAAACTGTGGTTCCGACCGATCGCATCGAGATCAGCAGCCTGATGAGTCAGGCAACCCATCGCACTGTGCTTGTCCAGGCCGCTCAAGGGCCGTCTGTTTCGCGGATTGTGCGCATTCCGACAAAAACCATGAGTTTGCCGAGGACATACGGCCTGATCACCGTTGACT
>JBMTIF010000201.1:0-5051 GCA_049437045.1 Alphaproteobacteria bacterium
TCCGCTTCAAAGCCGTTGGGCAGGTATTCGGGCCAGAACTCATGGCCGTGGGCAAACTGCTGGGCGGCGAATTTGTTGAAAAAAGCCTGAGGCGGTTCGAAATGCTCGGCGAAGGTTTCGTGAGCCGCTTCGGAGAAAAAGGCGAGCGCGTACTCGACCATGCCATTGCCCAAGCGGACAGCGACCATCGATCCTCCGTCGCTTGGAATGGCAGAGATCAGCGCATTTTCCATTTCGGCAAGTCCGGTTTCAAGCTCCGGAGACGGCCCACCAGCGCCCATGAGCGGGTCATCTTCGAACCGCCAAAAGAACGTGACACAGTCTTTAACACTGGCCCGCACCGCAGAATCCATGAAACCCGTGTTGTAGCGCAGGGTGATAGGGACGACGCGACCGAACGCATCGGTGATCTCCAGAGCGCCAATGGCCCAGCTTGCTTCTGCGCCGGCATCCTCAGACATCGGAAGCCTCTTCTTCACGCTCCTTGATCAGCTTCTTGAGCTTTTTCATCAGCATGTTGCGTTTCAGGTTGCTGAGGTGATCGACAAACAGAATGCCATCGAGGTGGTCGATTTCATGCTGTACGCACGTGGCCTCAAGGCCATCAAACAACCGTTCATGCTGCTTGCCGTGCTCGTCGAGATACTTGACCCGAACCACGGCCGGGCGTTCGACTTCCGCATACTGCTCGGGGATGCTCAGGCACCCCTCTTCGTAGCTGGACAGCTCCTCTGACACCCCTGTGATTTCCGGGTTGATGATCTTCATGGGCCGTGGCGTCTCTTCCTCATCCCGAGACCCGCAATCCATCACCAGAACGCGCTCCAGCGAGCCGATCTGGTTCGCAGCCAGACCGATGCCCGGCGCGTCGTACATGGTTTCAAGCATGTCATCCAGCAGCGTTCGCAACCCGTCGGTGACTTCCTTGACCGGCTTGGCCTTGGCCTTGAGCGTCGGATGGGGCGCGATGAGAATGGGCAGAATAGCCATGGCAGATTCTCGTCCTCGAAAAAGATCACTTTGACGCCATAGGTATAGGTGCGCAGGAGAGCTGACAACCGGCGTGCGCCTCAGAGCGGAAACCCTTGCAATTCAGGCTTGTAGTTCACATATCTGTTATGCGCACGGCTCAGCATTTCAGAGCCCTGATTAAACAACGTGAAGGAACACCAAAATGGAGCTGTTTGGCATCTTCATGAGCTTTGGCTCAATCGTCATTATTGCCATCTTCCTCGTCATCGTTTTCCTGGTGACCGGGTCCGTCAAGGCGGTTCCGCAAGGGAACGAGTGGACCGTTGAACGCTTTGGTAAATTCACCCGGCTGCTCGACCCCGGTCTGCACATCATCGTTCCGTTTTTCGACACCATCGGGGTCCGAATGAACGTGATGGAGCAAGTGCTCGACATTCCCAGTCAGGAAGTGATTTCCAAAGACAACGCCATGGTCACCGTGGATGGCGTTGTGTTCTACCAAGTGGTGGATACACCCCGAGCGTCCTATCAGGTTCGGAACCTGACGCGGGCCATCGTAAACCTGACCATGACCAACATTCGTACCGTTGTGGGCTCTATGGATCTGGATGAAATCCTCTCCAACCGTGATCGGATCAACGAATCCCTGATGCGGGTCATAGACGATGCTTCCGACCCTTGGGGCGTGAAAATCACGCGCGTTGAGATCAAGGACATCACACCGCCACGCGATCTCGTCGAAGCTATGGCACGGCACATGAAAGCCGAGCGGGAAAAGCGTGCAAACATCCTTGAGGCTGAAGGCTTCCGAGCTGCTGAGATTCTGAAATCAGAGGGTGAGAAGCAGTCGCTGATTCTGGAGGCCGAAGGTCGTCGCGAAGCCGCTTTCAGAGATGCTGAAGCCCGCGAACGTGGGGCAGAAGCAGAAGCCCGCGCCACCGAAATGGTGTCCAAAGCCATTGCCGAAGGTGATGTGCAGGCAGTGAACTACTTCGTCGCCAACAACTACATCAAGGCACTGGAAGGCATCGCAAGCTCAAACAATGGTAAGCTGGTGTTCATGCCGCTCGAAGCCTCCAGCGTCATTGGTGCGATTGGTTGTATCTCTGAGTTGGCTAAGGCCTCTATGGAAAAGACACAGAAGTAAGGAGCGATATCCATGGGTTTTGTTGAAATTCTATCAGCGCCCTGGTTCTGGCTGGCATTGGGCTTTGCGCTGTTGCTGCTGGAACTCATGGCACCGGGTACGATTCTCCTCTGGTTTGGCATTGGCGGGATTTTGACCGCCGGTGTCGCCTGGCTCATCCCCGGTGATTTCCCGATGATGAACCTGCTGATTTTCGGCCTGGCGTCCTTGTTTGGGCTGATTGTGGGGCGGAACCTGTGGAAACGTTATCTCAGTTCCAGCGAGGACAACGATCTCAACGACCGGGGTGCTTCGATGATCGGTCAGGTCGTCGAAGTGCACCGCGCAGTTCGTGCGGGTGTTTCCGGTTCTGTGCGGATAGGGGACACGGTCTGGCGCGCCAAGTCTGAAGAAACCTTCGACGTTGGTGCCTTCGCCAAGATCGTGGACGTTGAAAGCACCACCGTCGTTCTGGGCAAAGCCGATTAGCGACTAAACCGAACGCCGTGCGTTCATAGCGGCGAGCAGCGTGCCGTCATCGAGGTATTCAAGCGATCCCCCGACCGGCACGCCCTGTGCCACGGCAGTCACTTCGGCCCCCAGTTCCCGCAAACGTTCGGCGAGGTAGTGCGAGGTTGTCTGTCCGTCCACCGTTGCGGACAAGGCCAGAATGACTTCCTTGGTTTCACCCCGATGAACCCGCTCCAGCAACGAACCGACCCGCAATTGATCCGGTCCGCGGCCATCCAGTGCAGACAGCGTTCCGCCCAGCACGTGATACCGGCCCTTGAAGCTGCCGGAACGTTCCAGCGCCCAAAGGTCACTTACATTTTCCACCACACACAAAACCGTCAGCCCCTGCTCGTCCGCGCGATCCGCTGACAGGCAGACCCGGCACGGACTTTGGGTATCGAGGTTGCCGCAGGTTTGGCACTCCTGCACAGCATCAGCCGTCTGCATCAGAGCATGCGCCAGCGGCCGCATCAGCGAATCCTTGTTCTGGATCAACTCCAGAGCCAGCCGGCGCGCCGAGCGTGGACCAACCCCGGGCAGTCGGCCCAGCAGTTTTAGCAGTGGATCAAGGTCGCCAAGTATCATCGCCTAGAACGGCATCTTCATGCCCGGAGGCAGCTGCAAGCCGCCGGTAACGGCTTTCATTTCTTCTGCCATCATGGCTTCGGACTTGGCCTTGGCGTCGTTATGCGCTGCGATAATCAGGTCTTCAAGCACTTCAGCGTCTTCAGGGTCGATCAGGTTCGGATCAATGGTCAGACCCTTCATCTCGCCTTTTCCGGACAGAACCACTTTGACCATTCCACCACCCGAAGCGCCTTCGACGGTCATTTGCTCCAGCTTGGCCTGAGCTTCAGCCATTTTGGCCTGCATGGCCTGCGCCTGCTTCATCATGTTTCCAAGGTTCTTCATTGGGTTCCTACTCCTGTGGTGTCGCGTTGGGTTTGTAACGTACATCGTGCACTTTTGCGCTCGGGAAAGCCTGCAAGGCAGCCTGCACGGTTGGGTGTTTGGTCGCTTGCTCCAGTTCAGCCTGCCGCGCGATCCGACGGGCTTCGGCAACGGGGATATCGCCCTCAGCATCCGACAGGGCAACCGTCAGCCGCTCTCCGGTCAACTGAAGCATGGCTTCCTGGACCTGCTTGGGCAGATCGCGGGCGGCGCGAGATGTCAGACGCAATTCGATCCGGGGCGGCTCAAAACTGACCAGATGGACGTCTTCAGCCAATTGCGCGGCCAACAGCGGAGACGCGTGTTCGCTGATCATGTCGATCAGCCCATCAAAGCCACCGGGAACCGTCAGCACCTCTGGCTCGGGTTCCGGTTGCACGTCATCGTCTTCGTCAAATACGCCCATGTCATCGGGCAAAGGGATATCACCCCAGTCCGGCGCTTCTGGAACGGGACCATCATCAAAGGGCGGGGAGTCAAGCGCTGGTTCGGATTCAAGCGTCGGTTCCGGCACGGGTTGCACCGTCCCAGCGCTCGCCTCCGAGGGCGCTTTGGCATCCATGGTCAGCGGGGGCGAAGGTGCCTTAGGGGCGGGCGTCGACGCTGACACGGGGGCACCGGAAGGCGCCAGCGTTACTCGCGGGCCAGCATCTCCCGGCGGCGCGGCACCACTGGCGCCCGCATCCCGCATCTGCGCGATCAATCCAGCCGGATCGGGCATCTGCGCCAAATAACACAGGCGCATGAGCACCATTTCAGCCGCCATCGCGGGCTGGAACGCCGATTGAACTTCGGCAAGACCTGCCAATGCAGCCTGCCAGAAGCGGCTCAGTTGCGGCACAGACAGCCCGCGTCCCAACTCCATAATGGCTTCACGGTTGGCTTCACCCGGTCCGAGATCCGCCTTGCCGCGGGTAACATGCAGGCGGGTCAGATCGTGCACAAACTCGGCCAGCGACCGGATCACCCCAGCCGGATCAGCCCCATCCGCATAGAGCGCGTCGAACAGGTCCAGCGCCTCTTCCGGCTGCCCCGAGGCAACGGCCCTGAACAAGTCGAGGATCCGACTTTGATCCGAGAGACCCAGCATGGACCGCACATGGTCGCTGGTCACTTCACCCTGACTGAGCGCAATGGCCTGATCGAGCAGCGACAGCCCATCCCGTGCCGAACCGTCCGCAGCGCGTGCAATCAAACGCAAGGCTTCTTCGTCGATAGAGACGCCTTCTTTTTCCACCAGCGTGGCAAAATAAGCCGCCAGATCATCTGCAGAAATCCGCCGCAGGTCAAAGCGCTGGCACCGGCTACGGACCGTGATCGGAACCCGGTCAGCTTCGGTTGTGGCAAACAGGAATTTCACATGCGCAGGCGGCTCTTCTAGCGTCTTGAGCAAGGCGTTGAATGCGCCTTTGGAGAGCATGTGAACTTCATCGATGATGTAGATTTTGTAGCGCGAAGAAACGGGTGCGTATTTCACGCCGTCCAGCAG
>JBMTIF010000202.1:0-5044 GCA_049437045.1 Alphaproteobacteria bacterium
TTTGCAACAGCTGATCCGTGTGCAGCTCGCGTTCCTTGACCTTGTTGATCAGATCCTTGGCGACGGGCAGCGCAACATCTGCTTCGAGCAGCGCAATACGGATTTCGCGCGCTGCTGCAGAAACATCGGCTTCGCTCAGCTTGCCTCGGCCACGCAGCGTGTTGAAAACGCCCTCAAGGCGGTTGCTCAGACCTTCAAACATGTCGGCTCATTTCTTGATTTGGAACTTCCTGTCCTCTGACATAGGCTTTAGGAGCCAACCACGCAAACGCAGGAACCCGGGAAACAGTGAAAAAGACGGTTTTTGGCCTTTTGATTGTCTGCCTCGGGCTGCTCACAGCGCCCTTGGTGCGTGCTGCTGGGATCGACGAAGAAGACTATATCCAAGGCGACCAGCTTCGCGCGCTGGTGGTCGATATGACCTGGTATGGCCGATCCATCGAGGGCGCTTACGACTGGATTGAGTATTACAGCCCCGACGGTGATGCCTTTTACCTTGATGATCAGGGGTTCCTCCCCGGAACGTGGGAGATCATAGGCGAGCGGGAAATCTGCTTTGATTATCCGGCGCTGGGTCAGTTTTGCTTTGCCGCCTACGAAACCCCTCAGGGTCAGGTTGCGATCTATGACCTCAACGACAACAGCCTGATCCACATCACCACGGCAATCGTTTCCGGTGATCCCGAAGGATTGAGTCGGACCTTCCAAATCGGGGACGAAGTCGGCTCGGATTGATCAAAACAAGTCATGTTGCTCATGCCAGAATGCCCATATTCGCAAGCGCGCACACAAGTGCTGACGCGAATGGGCGATTTTTTGCTGTTTGGTGTGGCACGATCGAATGGTCAGCGGCCAATGACGACCGCTCTTTTTGAAGTGCATGGCATCCGATGGCAGTTCGTCCACCGCTCCTCCGACCGGTATCCCAGTCTGAAAACCTGACGAGCCTGTTTCTTGGCCTGCTTTACGGCCTGGAGAACCTCCCGCGTGCTTTTGTCGTGACCATCCTTTCCTATGATGCGCTTCGTCTGATGGGCAGTGAGAGCAGCGCGTCCTACCTGTTGGCGGTCGCTGCGATTGGATCACTGCTTGTCACCTTGAACTCCGGCCCTTTGATCCGTTTGATGACTCGCAAATGGGTCTTCACGCTCGCTGTTGCGGGGCTGGGTCTGGCGGGTGTTTTGACCATGACTGGCGATCCGGTTCTGTTTGGGCTGGGGTTGTTCTTTCGCAATTCGGGCGCCGGGCTGACACTGGTGATTCTCTCTCTCTACGTCCTAGATTTTGTCCCTCAAAAGGACTTGGTACAGGCTGAAAGCCGACGCCTGTTTTTTGCCGGTGCCGTCTGGCTGATTGCGCCCACGGCTGGCGTTTACATCTGGAACATCTACGGCCCTCAAACAGCCTATCTCATGACTGTTCCGGCTGCAGGTTTGCTGCTTGCCGTCTTCTGGGCGTTGCGCTTGCGTGAAGCGGAAAACGTTGACCCGGAACCGACCAAACAGCGGGTCAACACAGTCGAAGCCATGCGCCGCTACTTCAATGATCCGAATCTTACCATCGCTTACTTCATCGCGGTCAGCCGATCGGTGTTCTACGTGTCGATCTTCACCTACGTCCCCATGTACGTGATTGGTGCCGGTCTTGATGAAGCGCTGGGCGGTTACTTCGTTTCAGCGTCGACTCTGGTGTTGTTCGCAGGGCCGTTTCTGACCCGTTTCGTCCCGATGATTGGCGTGCGACGCTTGATCATGTGCTCCTTCTTTCTGGCGGCATTCTGCCTGATTATTGCGGGTAATCTGACAACCAAGCAGGCTTATCTCGTCCTCGGCCTTTTGCTGGCCTCAACGGTTGCAGCCAGTGTTCTGGATATCGTCGGAAATCTGCCCTTCATGCGGTTGGTAAAGCCAGAAGAGCGGACCGAGATGAGTGTGGTTTTCTACACTTGGCGTGACTTGAGCTTTGCCCTCACACCTCTGCTGGGTGGCTTTATCATTTCACTGGGGGGGATTGAGGCAGCGTTTGTCGTTCTGGGGGCCATGTTCTGCCTCATGACAGGCCTAACCTTCGCTTTGCCGCGCATCGTCATGTCCAACGACGCGCGGCCAGCACTTTAGCGACTGAGGTTAGCCGCGCAGCTCACCGCCAAGGTTCTTGGCGACCAGCGCTACGATCTTTTCCGATACGCCTTCGATGTCTTCATCGGTCAGCGTGCGCTCGGTTGGCTGTAAAGTCACGTCCACGGCGAGCGACTTTTTACCCTCCGGCACGTTTTCACCGACATAGACGTCGAACAGAGTCACACCGGAAATCAGCGCCTTGTCCGCCCCGCGAACCGCTTTGACAAGCTTCTCCGCCGAAACGTCCATGTTTACGATGAAAGCAAAGTCGCGCTTGACTGGTTGGAACGGTGAAGGCTTGAGCAGTGGCTTGGCTGTGCCTGACTTCCCCTTCTTTGGCGGAATTTTGTCGAGGAACAGCTCAAACCCAACCATCCGGCCCTTGATGCCAAGCGCCCGCAGCGCCTTGGGGTGCAATTCACCGAAGACAGCCAGTATATTCTTGCCTAAACCCAAAGTCCCCGAGCGCCCAGGATGGAACCAGCCGGGGATATCTCGCGTGTCGGTCATCAAGTTTTCAACAGGCGCACCAAAGGCTTCCAGGGCCGCCAGTGCATCCGATTTGGCGTCAAAGGTGTCTACCGGGCGCGCGCCGCCAGCCCAGTGCCGGGGCTGAGCAGAACCCATCCGCACACCGCCCACGGTCGGCAATTGCCCATCTGGTTTGGTCGACAGGAAGCGAAGACCCGCTTCAAACAGCGCCACATCACCATAACCGCGGTCATTATTGCGGCTGGCCGCCATGATCAGGTTCGGCAGCAACGAAGGCCGCATCACATCCAGATCAGCACTGATCGGGTTGGCGAGCAGCAGATCAGACTGGTTTTCCGCGTCCCAACCAAAGTGCCGCGCCACAGCAGAAGAGGTAAAGGACCACAGCACAGCTTCGTCCATGCCCTCAGCCGCCAAAGCCCGCTTGAGGTCACCCATTGCGCGTTGATGCGTCGAGAGCGCCACCGCCGGCATGTTGTCAGGCCGGGTAAAGGGCGTTGTCGGAAGTTCGTCCAGACCAATGATCCGCAGCACTTCTTCAACCAGATCAGCCTGCCCGTCGATGTCAGGACGCCAAGATGGCACCTGCACCGTAGAGCCTGATACCTTGAACCCGAGGTCCTCGAGGATGGATGTGGCTTTGGCCGTGTCTACTGCCATGCCGCCCCGCCGTTCGACCAGGTTGAAATCGAAGTCGATGGACTTTTGCCACGCTGGTTCTTTACCCGTGACATGAATTTCGCCCGGCTCTCCGCCACAGAAATCCAGAATATACTGCGTGGCAATTTCCAGTCCTTCGACCGCCGACGCGCTATCCGTCCCGCGCTCGAAGCGGAAACGTGCATCGGTATGGACGCCCAGTTTCCGGCCCGTTCGGGCGATATTGGACGGGTTCCAAAGCGCCGCTTCCACCAGTACATTCACCGTATCTTCAGAGCAGCCGGTTTCCGCGCCCCCGATAATACCGCCCAAAGACACCACGCGGTCGGAATCAGCGATCACGACCATTTCCGGGTCAAAGCTGTACTCCTTGTCGTTCAGCGCCATCATGGTCTCGCCGTCCTGCGCCTGCCGCACGGTCAATTTGCCACCTGCGATCTTGTCAGCATCGAAAACGTGCATCGGACGGTTCTGGTCCAGCGTCATCCAGTTGGTGATGTCCACCAGCGCCGAAATCGGCTTCTGACCAATGGCCTCCAGCTTACGCTTGAGCCAGTCAGGGGACTCGCCATTCTTGACGTTGCGCACCACCCGATAGGTGAAGATCGGGCAATTCTCGGTCGCGATGTCCACGGAAACCGGACTCGCGCCACTGCCACCCTGATAAGAGGGGCGGTTGTCCTTGAGCGTGCCGATCTTCGCTGCGGCCAGATCCCGCGCAACGCCGCGCACGCCCAGGCAATCTGCCCGGTTCGGGGTGACGTTGATTTCGATCACCGGATCATTGATGTCGCGATAGTCGATGTAAGCCATGCCGACTGGCGCATCTTCGGGAAGCTCCACGATACCGTCATGGTCTTCTGAGATCAGCAGCTCTTTTTCCGAGCACAGCATGCCTTCGGACCGTTCCCCACGAATGGAGCCCAGCTCCAGCGTGAAGTCTTTTCCCGGGATGTAGGTGCCAACGGGCGCAAACACCGAAACCAGCCCTGTTCGTGCGTTAGGTGCGCCGCAGACGCCGTTATAGATCGTGCCATCGCCGGGATCGCCCTTGCATACCCGCAGCTTGTCAGCATTTGGGTGTTGTTCGGCGGAAATGACTTTGGCCACGACAAACGGCGCCAGTGGGCTTTGTTCGATCTCCTCCAGCTCCAGTCCGACAGCCGTCAGCTTGTCGGTCACGGCCTTGAGGTCTGCATCGGTATCGAGGTGCTCTTTGAGCCAATCCAGAGTGAATTTCATGCTTTAGCGCCCCCGTACCAGAGATGGGAGAAGATGCGGCTCGAAGCCGTAATGCTGCAACCAGCGGACATCGCCGTCAAAGAAGGTCCGCAGGTCTGGAATCCCGTATTTCAGCATCGCAAGACGCTCGATCCCGAGACCGAAAGCAAAGCCCTGATACTCCTCAGGGTCCAGACCACAAGCTTCCAGAACCCGTGGGTTGACCATGCCTGAGCCCAAGACTTCCAACCAGTCTTCGCCCTCGCCAATGACCAGCTTGCCACCGGATCGGTCACACCGAATGTCGACCTCAGCAGACGGTTCGGTGAACGGAAAGTATGAAGGGCGGAACTGCAGGGTCAGGTCAGGCGCGCGGAAGAAGGTTCGACAGAACTCCAGCAAACAGCCCTTGAGCTGCGCCATGTTCGAGGTCTTGTCGATCACCAGTCCCTCGACCTGGTGAAACATTGGTGTGTGGGTAGCATCGCTGTCCGAGCGGAACGTGCGGCCCGGCACGATCACACGGATCGGTGGCTTTTCCTTCAGCATGG
>JBMTIF010000203.1:0-5008 GCA_049437045.1 Alphaproteobacteria bacterium
AACCGTAAACTGGGTGGGCTTCAGAACGCGGACCATGTTGAACAGGTCGTCCCGCATGTCGCCTTCAACATTGAACTCAATCGCACCCGACTGGATTTCTGGCAGACGAGATACGGCGATCACGTCATCCAAGGTGATGTGCCGCTGGTCTTCGCGCGGATGCACGGTAATCCCTTGCGCCCCACCCGCGATGGCGAGCCTAGCGCCTTCCACCAGATCGGGCGTCCCGGTGCCGCGTGAGTTCCGCAGCAGGGCAATCTTGTTGATGTTGACCGACAGCAAGGTCATCCAACAGAACCTTCCAACGAAATCGCCACCAGCTTCTGCGCTTCGACCGCGAATTCCATAGGCAGTTCCTGCAGCACATCCTTCACGAAGCCATTGACGATCAGGGCCAAGGCCTCTTCCTCGTCCATGCCCCGCTGGCGACAGTAGAACAGCTGGTCGTCAGAGACCTTGGACGTGGTTGCTTCGTGCTCGAACATGGTCGAAGCATTGCCAGCTTCGATGTAAGGCACGGTATGCGCGCCGCAGCGATCACCGATCAGCAGGCTGTCACACTGGGTAAAGTTCCGCGCTCCCTTGGCCGTTCGCGTCGATTTCACCAATCCGCGGTAGGTCTGGTCGGAGCGTCCGGCGGAAATTCCCTTGGCAATGATGCGGGAACGGGAGTTCTTGCCGACGTGGACCATCTTGGTACCCGTGTCGGCCTGCTGCAAATTGTTGGTGATGGCCACAGAGTAGAATTCGCCCTGGCTCTCTTCACCCAGCAGAACACAGGATGGGTACTTCCACGTAATCGCCGAGCCTGTTTCAACCTGCGTCCAAGATACTTTGGACCGCGCACCCTGACACTTGGCGCGCTTGGTGACGAAGTTGTAGATGCCACCCTTGCCGTCCTCATCGCCCGGATACCAGTTCTGGACCGTGGAGTACTTGATTTCCGCATCTTCCATGGCGATCAACTCAACCACAGCCGCGTGCAGTTGATTTTCGTCCCGCTGTGGCGCGGTACAGCCTTCGAGGTAGGAAACATAAGCCCGGTCTTCGACCACGATCAGCGTGCGTTCAAACTGACCCGTATTCTCCGCATTGATGCGGAAATAGGTAGACAGCTCCATCGGACAGGTCACGCCCTCTGGCACGTAGACGAAAGAGCCATCGGTAAATACGGCTGAGTTCAGCGCAGCGAAGTAGTTGTCGGTGTGCGGCACGACCGAGCCAAGGTACTTCTGCACCAGCTCCGGATGCTTTTCGACAGCCTCGGAAATCGGCATGAAGATCACGCCAGCCTCGGCGAGCTTGTCGCGGAACGTCGTGGCGACAGAGACGGAGTCAAACACCACATCCACAGCCACGGAACGCTTTTGCACGCCAGCCAGCATTTCCTGTTCATGCAGTGGAATACCAAGCTTGTTGTAGGTTTCGATCAGCGCTGGATCGACATCATCGATTGTTTCGGGACGACTCTCTGCCGACTTGGGCGCGGAGTAGTAATAGGCATCCTGATAATCAATCGGCGGGATATTCAGCTTCGCCCAGTCCGGCGCTTCCATATCCAGCCAGTAGCGGTAGGCCTTCAACCGCCACTCCAGCAACCATTCCGGCTCGTTTTTCTTCGCCGAGATAAAGCGTACGATGTCCTCGCTCAGTCCCTTGGGCGCAGACTCAGCTTCGATTTCCGTGACAAAGCCGTACTTGTACTTCTCCGCCAGCGCGGAGACCTTTTCGATGGTTTCTGCTTCTGCAACCATAGTCCGCTATGCCTTCTCAGCGACCGGTTCGACCGGTCCAAACATGTTCATCCAAGCCGGTGCCATGTCCGACAATTTCACCTTATTCAACGCGTCGCTAACGGCTGCGTTGACCAGCACCCAATTCCCGCGCATCCCGCAGAAAGACTGCACACCGCAGACGTCTTCTTCGCTGTCATCGATGCAAGCCGTCAGGGCAACCGGCCCCTCAATCGCGGCAATGACATCGCCGATGCTGATCGCGTCTGCCTGGCGGGTCAGTACATATCCGCCCGTTGCGCCCCGTTGAGAGGACACCAGCTCCGCCTTTGTCAGCATTTTCAACAGCTTCGACACCGTTGGCTGAGGCAGCATCAGTTCCTCCGAAAGCCGCGCAGCCGATGCCGGCTCGCCGTCACCGAACGAGAGCTTGGTGAGCAAGATCACGGCGTAATCTGTAAGGCGTGACAGCTTCATAGGGGTTTGATCGCTTTGATCATTTTCGTGAATCGGACCGGCTTGGTCCTAATGGCAAAATAGAAGCCCAAGACCCAGCTTTCAACCGTCATCCCCACTTTGGTGGGGATGATCTGGTGTGTCCAATTGTCAGGGTAGGGTTTTCGCCCGCCTAGTCGTCATTCGGATCGGGTTTGACGAACCCTTCGTCGCCAGAAGGGGCCGGTGTGGATTTCAGGATGCGCGGTGATTCGTCATCAACCGGGGCAAACAGCTCTTCATCATCCATTTCCGGTCCTGGCTGGTCGCCACCGATGGAGTTTTCCTCGGCCTCATCCGCCGCATCCATCTCTGGCTCACCACCGTCCCAGTAAGGGTTCATGGCTCGCTGGTGCTTTTCAATCCGACCACCAATCAGGATCGCGATTTCATAGAGCAGGTACATCGGACCGCCCAGCATAGCCTGAGAGATAATATCAGGCGGGGTCAGGACGCCAGACAGGATAAACAGGATAAGCACCGCAAACTTGCGGTTCCGCTTGAGGAAGTCGGTTGAGACCAGACCCGCGCGGATCATAAGGGTCAATGCTACCGGTAACTGGAACCCAAGCCCGCCACCAATCAGCATCCGCATGGAATCGCGAAGATAGTCAGCGATCTTGGTCTGAGGGTCGATGCTGACTTTATCCAGCGGTCGCAACTGGGCCATGTCGCGCAAGGCAGAACGATAAGCCTCACCTGCTTGAATGAACTCCTCTTTGGCCACCTCTGCGGGGTTCATGGCAAAGAAGGTCCCGGACGCGGCACGGAAGGTTTCCAACACCGTATTGAATTCACTGGCGTTCTTGGAAAGATTGAACTCACCACCATCCAGCGCGTAGCCGATCAGGAAGTTGAATGCCATCGGCATTACGATGAAATAGACGAAGGAAATCCCAACCAGATACAGAACTGGTGAGGAAATCAGGAAGGGCCGCATGGCGCCCTTTTCATTGTTGTACAAGCCCGGGGCAATGAACCGCCAAACCTGATACAGCAAAACCGGCAAGGTCAGTGTGAAGCCGACAAACAGCGCGAGTGTGAAGTCGGCGAAGAACTTCTCAAACGGGCTGGTCACGATAAACACCGTTGGCAAGCCGTTGCGCTCAAACACTGCGATAATTGGGCGAGCGAGGAACAGATAGATCGGCTTTGCCAGGAAAAACGCGCCAATCGTCAGCACGAAAAACACCCCAACGAACACAAACAACCGCTGGCGCAGTTCTTTGAGGTGCTCCATCAGCGGTGCCTGACTGGGGTCAGCTTCCGTGCCGATCGTCGAGTCATCGGGATCAGTGTAGTGATATTTCGGTGTTTTTACTGCCGCTTCCGAACCTGAATCGGCTCCACTGGACTTTCTGCGGAAAACGGCCTTGATCTGGGACGCTGCGCGCGAAATGCCGCCTGGCTTTTTGTCGTCGCTCATGGGTTAGGACGATGCCTCAGACTTTGCAGGCTCAGCAGCCTTTGCCGCTGCGCCCGATGCGGAAGTGGTGGATGCTTCGGCAGATGGTTTCGGGGCCGATGCAGCCGTGTCAGGCGTCCACAGTTCTTTTTTGTTTACGGCGTCGGACGTATCGCGAACCTCGTCCTCAACCTCTTTCATCGCGTCACGGATTTCTGAGGTCGGGTCGATGCTCTTGCGCAAGTCCTGAGCTTCTTTGCGCAGATCATCAAGGTCGCTTTCGCGGATCATGTCGTTGACGACACCCTGGAATTCACGCGTCAATTTGCGGATCTGCTTCATGACCGAAGCAATGCCCTTGAAGACTTTCGGCAAGTCTTTGGGACCAACGACCAGCAGCGCAATGCCACCGATCACGATCATTTCGGTCATTCCCAGCCCAAACACAGCGGATCCTCGCGATCAGAGCAAAGGGCGATCAAAGTGCCGCCCTGTGCCGTCTTAAGCGTTTTCTTTGCTGCCCGTCTCGGACTTGACGGTTTCGCTCGACTCATCGTGGTCGATGGTCTTCGTTGAGGCATCACCCTCGGCGTCTTCGCCCTTTTTGTCGTCTTTCAGACCAGAACGAAACGCGTTGATGCCCTTGGCCATGTCGCCCATCAGGTTCGTAATGCGGCCACGACCGCCAAACACCAGCAACACGATAGCCAGCAGGATAATAAGAACAATCGGATTACCGAGACCACCGAGACCCATGAGAATTCCTCCGGAATTGGATTAGTGCTGTCTTGCCGCGCGCGGGCCAGACAATTTGGATTGATATGGTACACCAACCCCAAACGCGCAACAGCTTCACGACCTGTAATTCATTCTACGACCCTAGCAGCCGCCAGAGCGCCAGATCGAAAACATCATCAATACTGGTATTGGACTAGCAATGAAGTCGCGATTGAACAACTCAAATTGCGCAAAAGTCCTTACTGACCAGCGCGCTTGTCAGCGGGCTTGATCCAGTTGGATGACGTCCGCCGACGTGCCTGCGTCGCCCGTTTCTTCGCCGTCTTCCATTTCCAGCTCGGTTTCGGTTTCATCGTCGTTATCGTCCTCAGATGTTGGGAGAGATGCGAGGCCTTCGCGCTTGTCGAGCAAACCTGCGGCCTTGAGTTCATCCATGCCGGGCAGTTCCTTGACCGTTGATAGTCCAAAATGGTCAAGAAACGCGTCTGTCGTGCCCCACATCAGGGGGCGGCCCGGTGTCTGCTTGCGGCCACGAGGCTTGATCCATCCGGCCTCTAACAGCGTATCCACGGTTCCCTTGGCCACGGCCACGCCACGGATGTCTTCGATTTCGGCGCGGGTGACCGGCTGGTGATAG
>JBMTIF010000204.1:0-4986 GCA_049437045.1 Alphaproteobacteria bacterium
CAAGCTGGACGAACTACCGCAGCTTTGGAATGTCCTGAGGGGAGAGATGAGCCTGGTGGGGCCACGCCCCGGTCTATTCAATCAAACGGAGTTGATCGCAGAGCGAGCGAAGCGTGGTGTCTTTGTCGCCCGTCCGGGGGTCACTGGCCTAGCGCAAGTAAAGGGGATTGATATGTCGACCCCGGAGTTGTTGGCGTCGACGGACGCGGAGATGCTTGCTTCGCTTGGGCTACGCGACTATTTCCGGTTTATTGTGCTGACTGTGCTGGGTAAGGAGGCTGGCGATCGCGTGCGGGGGTAGGTCCGCTGGTGAGATTCCTGCTTTCGCAGAAATGACGTGTAAATGAGATTCCGGCTCTTTCTGCGCTCGGCCGTAATGACGGGTGGGGGCCAGAATGACGGGTAGGAGTAGGAGTGACGCACCTGTGGCAGGCGGAAAATGAATATCTTGCATGTAATACTATGTGTGATATAGTGGAGCCGTTGTCGGAGCGATAGCTTGAGAGTTTTTAAAAATGCGTGGTTTGGACGTTTTGCCCGCAAGAGAAAAATCTCCGAAGAAGTGCTCTGGGATGCTGTGGACCGTGCGGAGAAGGGTTTGGTGGATGCCGATCTTGGTGGCGGCGTGATTAAACAGCGAATTGCGCGGCCAGGTGAGGGTAAATCTAAAGGTTATCGCAGCATTGTGCTGTATCGCAAAGGAGACAAGGCTTTTTTTGTTTATGGCTTCCCTAAGAGTGATCTTGGCAACATTCGTGGCGATGAAGAAGAGCAGTTTAAAAGGCAGCTAAGTTGATCCTGTCATTGTCAGACGATCAGATTCGTCAGTTGATTGAAAACGGGCAATTTGAAGAGGTGAAGAAAGATGGCTAAAAAATATCGTAGCGATGCATTTGCCGCCATCCACGAAACCATGGAGGCTTTGCACGAGATCGGCGCGGTCGACAAGCAAACGATGCGCGAATTTGACGATGCATGTCTGACGCCTGTGCATGTTTTGGCTCCGGATGAAATCAAGGCAATCCGTGTGCGTGAGCACATCTCGCAGCCGGTGTTCGCCCGTTATTTGAATGTATCTAAAAACCTTGTTTCGGATTGGGAGCGTGGCGTCAAAAAGCCGGGTGGCCCGGCTCTTAGGCTACTGACCGTGATTCAGAAAAAAGGGCTCGAGGCTATTGCTTGATGTCTTAAAGTCATTCCCGCGCTCCTCCGTCATTCCCGCGCATGCGGGAATCTGTCACCGCTCAGCATTGACATCTCACCATTCCCCGCTATCCTTGGATATGTTAATGACATATCCCTAGCCGCAGTGAGAGGTTTCCATGAAAAGTGGCGCTGTTTTTAAAAGTAATACCTCGCAGGCAATCCGCCTGCCCAAGGATGTCGCGCTGCCTGAGTCCGTGAAGCGGGTCGACATTATCCCGGTTGGGCGTGGGCGTCTGATCGTGCCGGCGGGTGAGGGCTGGGACAGCTGGTTCGATGAAGAGGGTGTAACGGATGACTTCATGGCTTCGCGTGAGCAACCCGCCGATCAAGAGCGCGAAGCGCTGTAATGCTCAAGTACATGCTGGATACCAACATCGTGATTTACACGATGAAGCACAAACCTGCGTCGGTGCGCGAGGCTTTTAAGAAGCATGATGGGCGAATGTGTATTTCTGGCATCACCTAAATGGAGTTGGTGTATGGCGCGGAGCGATCTTCGAACCCCGAACGGAACCTGACCAGTCTTGAAGGGTTTGTGGCGCGCATGGATGTCTTGCCATTGGATGATTCGGCGGCCGTACATGCCGGGCAGGTCCGCGCTGAGCTCGCGAAACAGGGCATGCCCATTGGCCCGTATGATCAACTCATTGCCGGACATGCGCGGTCGATTGGGTTGGTGTTGGTCACCAATAACGAAAAAGAATTTTCGCGTGTGTCTGGCCTTCGCCTAGAAAACTGGGTTTAGAGAACTGGTTTTTGTGAGGGGCTGCATGGAGATTCCTGCTTTCGCGGGAATCTTTTTTGAAAAACATTCAATCTCTAAATAAACTTAGCCAAGTCTAGCTGTTTTTTCGGAGCAAGAGATGAAAGTGAATATGCATGAAGCCAAGTCCCAGCTTTCGAAGCTCGGCGAGCTGGCTTGGAAAGGCGAGTCCATTGTGATCGCCAAAGCGGGCAAGCCGTATTTGGACTTGGTGCCACACAAAGAGGGCGCCAGGGAGCGCGTGATGGGTTTGGCAAAAGGCAAAATCGTGATCCATGACGACTTTGATGCAGTGGATGCAAAGATCGCCAAGCTGTTTGGGATGGGTGAATGAAGCGGCTTTTGCTCGATACCCATGTGGTGTTGTGGTGGCTTCAGGGCAGTGACTGTTTCAAAGACTCAATTGTTGTTCTGCTGAAGGATGCAAGGAACGAGGTGTTCGTCAGCGCATCGAGCGTTTGGGAGATTGCCATCAAGCAAAGCTTGGGTAAGTTGGAAGCGCCGGATGATCTTCTGGATCTGATGGAACGGTCGGGGTTTGAGGAGCTTTCGATTTCTTCCTTCCATGCAGAGCAAGCGGGGCGTTTGCCTTTGGCGCACAAAGATCCGTTTGACCGCATGTTGATTGCACAAGCGCAGGCCGAGGGCTTGATTCTCGTCACGCACGATGAAGCGATTCTTTCCTCTGACTATAGTGCCCTCATTGCAGTGAAATCGCTTTCCTACAAGGACTGGATCCCAGCCTTCGCTGGGATGACACTGAATCCAGCCCTGTATGTCATTCCGGCGCAGGCCGGAATCCAGCCAATCAAGTGAAGGGACAATGCTGTAGTTATTAAATTCACGATCCTAAAACGTTCAAACAAACTACGAATTTCAACCTGGTCGAGGTTTAAAGAGGATTCAGCGAGGATTCAGCAATGTCAATAATGGATTGCCACGTCGGCTACGCCACGCGCAATGACATAAAATACTAGAAACTTTCATCAAGTGCAAGTATCCTGCATTCATGCAAACTCTCACGCAAGTCGTCATCGGGGCCGGCTTGGGCTCCAAAGTGTTGCATGATGGGCAGCTTGCCGTTTTGCTTGAAGGCTCGGCGCAGCGCCGCTACAACCTGGTGAACCGTGCTCTCAAGGCCGGCGAATTGGTTCGGCTCAAGCGCGGTTGTTATGTGCTTCACCCGGTGATTACTGGCACCAAGCCGCATGGCTTTGTGGTCGCGCAGCATCTGCAGCCCGGTTCTTTTATCTCGTTTGAAACGGCGCTGGACTGGCACGGCTGGATTCCCGAGGCGGTTCGGCTGATTGCTTCGGTGGTCCCCGGTCGTCGCAAGGCTGAGTATTCTTTGCCGTTATGGGGCGACTTTCGCTTTGTGCCACTGGCGCAGAACCTAGGTTATGGATTGGTTGGGGTGGGTCGCATTGAATTGACGGGCGGTATTGGTTTGGTGGCAGATCCGCTCCGAGCGCTGTTGGATTTAATGTGCTGGCGCAAGATCACACCGGAGTTGGTGCCAAGTTTTTTGCAGGGTTTGCGACTAGAGCCGGAATGGCAATCAGCGGTTCAAGCCGATGCGCTGATGCGCCTTGGGCAGGTGTATCAACACAGGCGTATGACTGAGGTGATGGACTGCATCGCCAGCGAGTGTGCCCATGATTGAGCTTTTACAGCAAAGGTTGTCGCGCTACACCATTGATGGCGCCGAACAGCAGGAACAGGCGCTGAAAGAGATGCTGCAGGAGCTCACGCTCTACGCGCTCTGGCGCAAAGGATTCTTTCAGGTTGCCGCGTTTCAGGGGGGCACCTGCCTGCGCATTCTTTATGGACTGCCGCGGTTTTCCGAAGATCTGGATTTTATTCTCCAGACACCCGATCCGGACTTTTCATGGGCAAGCGTGCTTAAAGGCGTTACAGAGATTCTTGCTGAGTTTGGTATTGCTGCTGAACTGATCGACCGGTCCCGAGCCGATCGCACGGGGAGGCAGGCGATGTTGAAGGATGATTCGCTGGGCGGGCAGCTGAATTTGAAGTTCGCAGACTTGCCACCTAGTCGCAAATTACGCATCAAACTTGAGATAGACACCAATCCGCCGGGGGGATCCAAGTGGGATCAGCGGTTCCATGATTTTCCGACCGATTTTTCGGTGCTGGTGCAGGATCTGCCAAGCAACTTTGCCCTCAAGCTGCATGCGTTGTTGTGTCGGCCTTTCATCAAGGGACGCGATTGGTTCGACCTGCTTTGGTATCTCCGCAAGGGCACGCTGCCGAATCTCGGTTTGTTGCAAAACGCGTTACAGCAAGTGGGCCCCTTCGCTGAGCGCGATGTTGCGGTCAACGCGGAGTGGTTGCAGCGGGCATTGCTTGAGAAAATTCAATCGCTTGATTGGGAAGAAACGGTACGTGATGTGGAGCCTTTCTTGAGTGCGATGGAACGCCGCAGCCTTGCGGTGTGGGGTGAGCCATTGTTTACCGAGCGAGTGCAGCAGTTGTGTGGGCGGGTATCGAGATGAATTCAATTAATATGTCCACCCCGGAGTTGCTCGCAGAGACGGACGCGAAGATGCTTGCTAGCTTATCGCTATCGTCCTACTTAAGATTTATTTTTCTGACTGTTTTGGGGAGAGGGGCAGAAGATCGGATTAGAGGGTGAAAGCTGGCTAAAGCATTTGGCGTATAAACGACTGTTCTGATGTTCCTCGTTCATCCAACTCTGACCGAATCAGAAATAGAGCAGACCGCTGAAGCCATCAAGATTGTCATGAATCTAGCAAAAGGTTAGTTTATTAAACATATTTGGATGTACTTGTTTCCAAATCTTAAAAGTCAAATAATGACTAATATCATTCTAGACATTTTAAGAAGCCTTTCAGCAGTTCCTCGCTGGGGGAAAAATGCTTTTCTCCTATTTTCTGATGCTTTGGTGATCCTGGCAGCGATTCTGCTGGCATTTGCGGTACGTTTCAATCCCGATCAATGGACTCAGGAAATCCATCATTTTTTCTATGGAGTACTTT
>JBMTIF010000205.1:0-4971 GCA_049437045.1 Alphaproteobacteria bacterium
CCAGGAATTGTTGATCGCGGCATGATTCGGCAGATCCCCCGAAAACAACCCGCTGAAGAGTTGGAGAAAAGCCTGCTGATCTGCACGCCATCCGAGATGATCGACAAACTCGGTCCTTATCAGGAACTGGGCATCGACCGGGTTATCATGAACATGAACTTCGGGCTGGAACAGCAGGATACGCTGGACGCGATTCAGTGCTTCGCTGAAGAAGTAATGCCGCACTTCAGTGCACGTAAAGAGCAGAAACTGACTGTGGTGGGTGGAGCATGACGCCGCCAGCGTTGGATTGTGCTTATACGATCGAGGGCGATGGACCGCCGCTGTTCCTGATCCACGGCATCGGTGCTGCTCGCAAAACGTGGCGGCGGGCGCTGCCTGTCCTGACTCCGCATTTTACCGTCGTAACCTACGATCTGCGCGGACATGGTGAATCGCCCATGCCAGCGGCACGGTTTGGACTGGAAGAGCTGGTTGCTGATTTGGAGCGCGTGCGGGAGCGTACGGGGTTTGAACAGGCACACTTTGCCGGACACTCGCTGGGCGGCATGATCGGGCCAGCCTATGCCCGCGCATTTCCTGACCGTGTCCTGTCGCTGGGTCTGCTGTCAACTGCGGCTTTCCGGACGGAAGAAGACAGCGCAAAGGTCAAAGGCGTTGTACAGGCCATGCGCCGCCAAAGCGTACCGGAAATCCTCGCTACCCTGTCCAACCGCTGGTTCACCGACGATTTCATCGAAACGAATGCCGACGTTGTGCAGGCGCGGATGGAGCAGGTGATCGGAACGGATACAGACGTGTTCCTCAATGTTTTCGACATCTATGCCGAAACTGAAATGTCGCCTTGGCTGGCCGAAGTTGCAGCACCCTCGCTGGTATTGACCGGGGAGAACGATGGGGGCTGTCCACCGCGCCTGAATGAAAAGATCACCCGCGCTATGCCAAATGCCCAACTGGTGGTCTTGCCCGAGGTCAAACACTCCATCATGCTGGAATGCGGCGACGTTGTTGCCGAGCATATGGTTTCTTTCATTCAAGGTTTGACCCAATGACCCGCAAGCGCATTCTCTTTACCGGTGGCTCTGGAAAAGCTGGGCGGCATGTTGTGCCTTGGCTGTTGGACCAAGGCTATCGCGTGGTAAACGTTGACCTCACGCCGCTGGATCACCCCGGCGTGGATAACCTGCAGGCCGACATCACCGATAGCGGGCAGATGTTTAACGTCCTGACCAGCTACGCGAACTTTGATGAGTTGGAGCCGGGTACAGGGGTTCCGGCTTTTGATGCTGTGGTCCATTTTGCTGCGGTGCCAAGGATCCTGCTCAAGCCGGATAACGAGACTTTCCGCATCAATACGGTTGGCACCTACAACGTCATCGAGGCGGCAACGAAGCTGGGCGTTAACAAGATCATCATCGCGTCTTCGGAAACAACCTATGGCGTCTGCTTCGCCGATGGCAAAGTGAACCCGGATTACCTGCCGGTCGAAGAAGATGACTACGACACCAATCCGACCGACAGCTACGCGTTGTCGAAGGTTGTCAATGAGCAAACCGCGCGCAGCTTTGCGAAGCGAACCGGCGCTGACATCTATGCTTTGCGGATTGGTAACGTGATCGAACCGCACGAGTATGCGCAGAATTTCCCGGGTTACTTTGCGGACCCCGCAGTGCGGCGGCGCAATATCTTCTGCTACATCGACGCCCGCGACCTTGGGCAAATCGTGCATCTATGTATCCAGAAAGACGGGCTTGGTTTTCAGGTGTTCAACGCCGGCAATGACGATAACTCGGTCAACCTACCAGCAGCCGAGTTGGCCCAGACCTTTTTCGCTGGCACCCCCGTAAGGCGGGAGCTTGGAAGCTATGAAGCGCTCTATTCAAATCGGAAGATTCGAGAGGTTTTGGGGTTCAAAGAACAGCATAACTGGCGGATGTACGTGACCGATCCAAGAGAAGACTAATCCCCCTTTTCAGTCGATTTTAGAGCCAGAAGTCTTCCCAATCCTGCCGCGTTCCTGCTTGAAATATCGTCTAAGGTGTTCGAACCAATGGGATTTCGGGGGAATTTTCCATGTGTTTTCAAGGATTACTCGTCGGGTTTCTTGCACTGACGCTTGGTGGTTGTTCGGCGACCAACGCGTCCGAGCGCAGCGGCGCGTCAAACCCCTATGTCACGCAGAATGCAGGCGGGGCGAACAGTAGTGCTGGGGGGATTGTACTGGCGGCTGGCGGCACGATCGATCTGGCGCAGCTCGATGACCTTCTGGTTGCAGAGCTTCAGGCTTTTCGAACCACCCAAGGCCTGGCAACACTATCTCGGAACCCCCTGCTTGACGAAGCGGCTCAAACGCTTGCTGACGTAATGGCACGCAAGGACGAACTCAGCCACCGTGCCGATGGGCAGCGAGCTGGCGACCGGATCGAAGATACGGGTTACGTCCTGTGCACCAATGGCGCCCCGTGGGCGGAGAACATCGCGCGTTCCTCTCAATTCGGCAGCACGGCAGATGTTGCAGACATCATGATGACCGGCTGGATCAATTCACCAGGACACAGGCGCAACATGGTGGGCGCTTTTGCCGAAGTTGGTTTGGCTGTGGCGGAGACATCAGACCGCTCACGCGTTTACGCAGCGCAGGTCTTTGCGACCCCCGGACCCGGATCCTGCCTCTAGCGCCAAAGACTGGCATCGATGGCGGCTTCTTCCTTGCGGTTCAAGAACACGGCGCGCGTGAAGACCGGCGCTTCGTCGAGGGTGTACAATCGGTTCTGCCACAGCATATCCTTCACCATCCGCTCAGGCAGGTAAGCTGTACCGCCCCGTTCCAGAATGAACGACAAAGCCGGCGATGGGGCATTAAAGGTCAGCCGGGCGGAGTTGGCGTCGGCGTAAAACGTCATGTGCTGCTGGCTGAAATCCTCACCGTAATCGACATAGATGTACCCGGGATCAAAGCGGATTGGTGCATCCGGGTTGGTCGAAACCAGAATCAGACGGTCCTCCCCCACCGCTTCGTTCAAGACGCCAACGCGGGTGATGGGGACATAGCCCAAGGCAACATCAGCCAGACCACTATCGAGCCAATTGCTCAGGTCGCTTTCGCCACCGCAGAACAGCGAGACGCTGATCCCTTCGTGTTCGTCCAGCGCTGCAAAAAGCTTTTCCCCCCAGCCATCCCAAAGGTCGGTGTGAACGGCACAGTTACGAAACACGCGTCTGCCGGTGGGTGACGACACTTCCAACCGCGCTTGTCGCCACATGCCGGAGATGGTCTGCGCGTAGCGCTGCAACCGCAGGCCAGCGCTGGTGCAAGTTGCGCCAGATTTGGAGCGGTTAATCAATGTCTGTCCCAGAGCGTCTTCAAGAGCTTTTAGCCGTGCGGTGACTGTGGATTGAGTGACATTCAACCGCTCAGATGCCCGTACCAGCGAGCCGGTCTCGACAATGGCGAGGAAGGTTTGGATGGCTGCGATATTCATGACCACGATAATTCATGTTTTTCGAATTTAAACCATCATTAATTTCATTTTCTTATATGAACCCGATGTTTTAGGAAGGGCGTAATCAATGCACTTCGTTGGGGAGGAACTGCGACGTGTCTCTTGAAGCCTATAAGATGCTGATTAACGGTCAGTGGGTTGATGCCGGCGATGGCAGTCGATTTGAGTCGGTCGATCCATCGACCAACAAAGCTTGGGCAACCATCCCTGAAGCAACCGAAGCGGATATTGATGCCGCTGTTCGAGCTGCGCACACAGCACAGACCCAAGGTCCATGGTCCACAATGACTCCTTCGCAGCGCGGAAAGCTGCTGGGCAAACTCGGCGATCTGCTGGCCGCAAATTCGGAGCGCCTTGGCCGGGTGGAAACCCGCGATACAGGCAAGATGTTCAAGGAAACGGCCTGGCAAGCCAAATACATCGCAGAGTACTTCCACTTTTTTGCCGGTGCCGCCGACAAGATCAGCGGTGAAACGCTGCCAATCGATAAACCGGATATGTTCGTTTTCACTGACCGGGAACCTCTGGGCGTTGTGGCTGCGGTGATTCCGTGGAACTCGCAAATGTTCCTCAGCGCAGTGAAGATTGGCCCAGCGCTGGCGGCTGGAAACACGATTGTTCTCAAAGCCAGCGAAGAAGCCTCAACCCCCTTGTTGGAGTTTGGAAAGCTGGTCGCTGAGGCAGGCATCCCGGCGGGGGTAATCAATATCGTTACCGGTCACGGAGAACCCTGCGGGCGCGCGTTGACCAGTCACCCGCTGGTCGCTCGCGTCGCCTTTACGGGCGGTCCGAAGGCGGCCGCGCACGTCATCCGTAACACGGCAAACAACTACGCTGCACTGTCGCTTGAACTGGGTGGGAAGTCGCCGTTTATCGTCTTTGACGACGCCAACATCGAAAGCGCCGTCAACGGCTCGGTTGCCGGGATCTTCGGTGCCTCAGGGCAAAGCTGTGTCGCAGGCTCACGCCTGTTCCTGCAAGAAGGCATCGCAGACGAATTCCTCGCGCGGATGATTGCCACCGCAGAAAACATCCGTATCGGCGATCCTTTGGCCGACGAGACAGAAATGGGGCCGCTGTGCACCGCCGCGCAAGTGAGCCACATCCAGAACCAAATCAGCCTCGCCGTGCAACAGGGCGGTAAAGTTTTGACCGGCGGCAATCAGCCTGAAGGCCTAAGCAGCCAATACTTCCAGCCCACCATCATTGAAGCCCCCGATCCATCGCTGGAGATTGTGGACACAGAGCTGTTCGGCCCCGTGCTGACGGTCCAGCGCTTCAAGGACGAGGCCCACGTGCTGGCGCTCGCCAACCAGTCCGAGCATGGTCTCGCAGCTGGCATCTTCACCCGCGACAGCGCGAGATCCATCCGCATGGCCAAAGCCATTCGCGCCGGGATCGTCTGGGTCAACACCTACCGCGCCATTTCCCCCATTGCTGCTTTTGGCGGTGAGAAAATGTCCGGCTA
>JBMTIF010000206.1:0-4960 GCA_049437045.1 Alphaproteobacteria bacterium
CCTTGGCCACGGCCTTGGCTGCACCGGTTGATGTAATGACCATATTCAACGCCGCGCTGCGCCCTCGGCGGTCGGCTTTGTGGAAGTTGTCGATAAGGTTCTGGTCATTGGTGAAGGAATGCACGGTTTCTATGTGCCCCTGCTCAACACCAAAGGCCTCATCCAGTACCTTCAGGACAGGGGTTGCAGCATTGGTGGTGCAAGAGGCTGCAGACACGATTGCCTGATCGCCAATTTCTTCATCATTGACCCCAAATACGATGTTCGGGATCGCGCCCTTGGCGGGCGCTGTCAGTAAGACCTTCTCGACCCCATCGGAGGCCAGATGCTGGCCCAAACCCTCTTCATCCTTCCAGACGCCAGTATTGTCGATCAGGATGGCATTCTTGATGCCAAAGCTGCGGTAATCAATTTCCGCAGGGTTGGGCGCGTAGATGAACTGAATGCGGTTACCGTTCGCGATCAGGCAGAGCTTGTCTTCATCGACTTCGACCGTAGCGTTAAACGCACCATGAATGCTGTCAGTCCGCAGCAAGGAAGCCCGCTTGCGCAAATCCGCGACAGGATCCTTACTTGGTCGACACACAACGGCCCGCAGGTTCAGCATGGCGGCGGGGCCAGAACGCTCGATATAGTTTCGCGCCAGCAGGCGGCCAATGCGGCCAAAGCCATAGAGAACGACGTCTTGAGCTTCTTCGGGCAGGTCCTGCGCATTGGCAGCTGCGATCTGTCCGGTGATATCCATGTTCTCGACCACGATGCGACCAACATCCAGACGGCAAGGTTTGATAGACTGCGTCAACAAACCTTCAAGGACCGGGACTGTCTGCTCCAGATCCAGGTCAGCCGCGCGGTGCGCGATGATCATGTCATTGGCTGTGCCGCCCAGCGTTACCCGTCCGTTGATACGGATCAACACGCCCTTGAGGCGGTTGAGTTGGGTCACAGCCAGAGCAAAACGTTCGGCAAGCGCTTGCTCATAGGACCATTGGCGCATTTCCTGAGTGGCAGGGGTATCCAGCATGACTTGGCTCCTTGTCTGTACTAGACTCAACTTTCTCCAATCCCTTCCCGATACTCAATGCAGCGCCACCACCGGCCTGACCCAAAACACGGTTTGAGCACGCATGGCCGGTTTGAGTTGGAATGTGCAGCATCCCCACCCTCGCCTTCACCGAACCGCGTGTTACAAAAAGAGGGTCTAACCCGCCGAAAGGAAGCCCACCGTGGTCACTCCCACATCCAAAACCGAGCGTTACCCCATGCCCAATCTGGAGGATGTTCCCGAGGACATTCGCAACAAAATACTGAGCGTTCAGGAAAAAGCGGGTTTCGTGCCCAACGTCTTTTTAACATTTGCCCGACGCCCGGAAGAGTTTCGCGCGTTCTTTGCCTATCACGATGCGCTGATGGAACGAGCAGAATCTCGACTGACCAAGGGTGAGATGGAGATGATCGTAACGGCAACTTCGGCGGTCAATCATTGCTTATACTGTGTCGTCGCGCACGGTGCGGTTTTGCGAATTCGGGAAAAGAGCAGCGTGATCTCCGACCAGATTGCGACGAACTATCGAAAGGCAGACATCTCGGATCGTCAGCGAGCCATGCTGGATTTTGCCGTCAAGCTCGCCGGACCGAACTCAGGAGCAATCGGAGAGGACGACTTTGCCGCCCTGCATGCTCATGGCTTTGATGACGAAGACATCTGGGACATTTCAGCCATCACCGCGTTCTATGGAATGTCCAACCGAATGGCCAATGCAACGGGGCTGCTGCCTAATCCCGAGTTTTACACGATGGGTCGCGGTTTCTAGAGACTTCTCAATCCATCACCTTTTGTTGATTGCCTTGGACTTTGGCCAATCCAGCCTAGGTTAGGACACGGAGCCGGGTTAGGGTTCCCGCAATCCTGAGCACTAGAATTTGAGAGGTATCCTCCGTGTTTAGCAAAATCCAGAACGGCCGCCTTGTGATTGATCGCCGTGACGTTATTCGTGGCGGCCTGGCTGCCGGTGCTGCGGCTCTGCTGCCAGCTGGTCTGGCCCATGCCAAAGGCGAGCAGCCCATCGGTCAGACCCAAACGATCGAGTTGGGTGATGCAACGTCCGTTGATGTCAGTGCGCTGAATCCCGGTGAACTGGCTGTGATCGCCATGAACGGTACATTTGTCGGCGTTCTTCGCCGAACTGAGGAGCAGCAGGCCTCCGCCGCCGCTGTCGATGGCGCGCTTTCCGGCGAGACCGATGCTGAGCGCACGGTCGATGCGGAATACCTTGTCGCTGAACTGAAGTGCCTGCACCGCGGTTGTTACGTGGCCTACACCGGCGAAGCAGAAAACGCATTTGTTTGTCCATGCCACCGGACGTCCTTTGATACCGCAGGCCGGGTAATTTCCGGCAAGACCTCTAAGTCTCTGCCTTTCATTGGTCACACGGTCGATAACGGCATCATCAGCTTTGGAGAAGGTTGAGGAAATCCTCCGATAACGCCTCAACCGGCTTTTCGCGCCCTGCCCAACACTTCACGGTTGCGGCAGGGCTTTTTTTGCGCGGAAGGTCAGTCTTTCTGCTTTGGGGGTGCTTCAGATGCACGCCCGGCGCTAATGCGCGCCACCGTTCCTTCACTTTGAGCTTGGTAGACTTCATCACTAAGCGTGTCACGCAATGCGTCCAGCCTTAGGCCGTGAGAGCGCGGTGTAATCCGGCCCTGGCTGGCGATACCGTCCCAGCGCGCGCGGGCGGCCTGTTTCTTTTTGACCTGATGCGGCTGAACCGAACTCATATGCGCAGCATCCAGCTCTGACCCCAAACACAAGTAACCCGCCTGCACCGCCCGTGTGATGAGATCAGCACCAGCCTTGGTTCTCACCACAACCGCATTTGTTCCCGGGTCATCGGCTTCCAATGCAGGATCAGGCGATCCGCCGGGCCAGTTGTCTGCGGCTGCGATATCAGCGCCCTCTCCAATGCCATCGGGACAAATTTTACACCGCCAAGGCACATTCCAGCTCTTCTCGTCTTCCCCCCAGTAATCCGTATACGTGGCCGAATAAGACTCGCCATCGCGCGTGACAAAAGTCGTTGGACCGGGGCACCCAAACCCTCTGTAGCGGAAATCTTCGATGTCCGCTTTCTTTACGCCGTGGTGATTTTCGATGAAGGCTTCGGTAGCTTTGGGTGAAGCAAAACCACCGCAAACAGGGGTCAGGAAGTATTTGACCAAGCGGTTGACCCGATCATCTCTTCGCGCAAGGGAACGCAGCGCCGAGATATCGCAGGGCTTTCCAACGAAAGCGAAAACCCGTCCCTTATCGAGCTGTTCATGCACTGTTTGAAGGACTGCGGTGGGGCCATAGCGCGACCCTGCGCCAGTCAGAACATCGCTGGCCGTTTCACTGACCTGCGGCTGGCCAAAGGTTGGATCAACCCCTCCTGCCTTGGCATGCAAGACGAAGTCGACTTCACCGGTATCGACAAGAAACTGCCCCAGAGCCGTCAGGACACCGCCCGTTGATCCTTCGTGCCGTACCGCCGGATCACCAGCCCAAGCCTCGACAAAACGTTCGTGCGGACCCCAAACCAGATCCTGATTCGTTGCTGCTTGTGCCAGTGCATCCGGCAACCCCTCAACCCGCGTTCCGGGACAGGTATCGTATATCGCATCAACTGTTTCGTGGGTTAACGGTCCAACCACGACCGGGCGCTCAAAACCGCTCTCAACCACCTGCATTTTCACGCAATCCGCACCGGCCAGAGATTCACAGAGACCACACCCGATGCAGAGGCTTTCCTCGACAATTCGGTAGAGACGATCGACAGGCGAAGGCGCGTTATCGGTCATGAATTGAAAAACCCGCCTTTGCTGCTTGCATCCTTCCTCAGCATACTCGCAGCCGCTTCGAATTCAGCCGTGGCTTGCTGGGTTTGCGGGACGTCCATGAAGGCGTCAAATACCGCTGGCGCAATGGTGAAGGTATCGTGCCCCCGAGCTGCGAGCGCTACGATCTGCTCGGCTGAGCGCAAGCTGGCAACCAGCACCCGCGTTTTGCCCTGACAAACCTTCAGCATGGAATCAAGAATCGTGTCAGCGTCCTGACCGGACTCCTTCAAGCGTCCGTAATAGGGTGCGATGTAGCGGGCCTCATAGCCCGCCGCGAGCAGCGACTGGCGTGCATCAAAAGCCGCGGTCAGTGTGATCGGCATTCCTTTGGGTAACATCGGAAGGACGCCCAAACCCTCAGCGGTCAGCGGCACCTTGGCCACAACGCCATCCTGCCAACGATCAAAGAAGCGAGACATCTGCTTGGCCGCTTCCTTGGGCTGATTGAGACCATGTACCTGCAATTGGAGAGACTGGAGGCCAAGATCCTTGGCCTTGTCGATCATGCGAAAGATCGTGCGCTTGCTCAGTTCAACCCCCTGTGCTTTGAAAATCAGCGGGTTGGTGGTTGCCCCGTACAGCACGCCGCGCTTGGCCCATTTCTCCCAATCATCGGAAAGCGCGCTGTCGATATAAAGACGCATGATGTCCCCTTGCTTCGTGAAATTTGGGTCTCGCCCTTGTTCGTCCCAAGGTCAACCCTGATCGTGTCGATCCCATGACCAAAAAGGCGGTTCCCTATTGACGTGGTTGGAGAGTTCTTAGAAGAGGCAGGCATCGCTCTACGTTAAGCCAAAGGGAAACACTAATGGACATGGAAAGCTTTACGCCCATAGGAGCCTCGATTGGTGGCGCTCTGATTGGGCTGTCCGGATTGTTCCTTTTCGGGATGATTGGTCGTCAGGCCGGCGTCAGCTCCATTGCCGGTGGGCTGATGCGGTTGGAACTACGCGATCTGGATTGGCGGTTGGCCTTCATCATTGGACTGATCATTGCCCCTCTGGGCTGGGCTATGTTTCAGGGCATAGAGCTACCATTCGAGATTACAGCAAACCCCTGGCTGCTAGGGTGCGCTGGTCTT
>JBMTIF010000207.1:0-4958 GCA_049437045.1 Alphaproteobacteria bacterium
GAGCTGGGTTTAGAACGTCGTGAGACAGTTCGGTCCCTATCTGCCGTGGGTGTACGAGACTTGAGAGGATTTGCCCCTAGTACGAGAGGACCGGGGTGAACGTACCTCTGGTGTACCGGTTGTTGCGCCAGCAGCACCGCCGGGTAGCTAAGTACGGACGGGATAACCGCTGAAAGCATCTAAGCGGGAAACCCACCTCAAAACCAGGTCTCGCTGAGAGCCGTGGAAGACCACCACGTTGATAGGTCCGGTGTGGAAGCGCAGTAATGCGTGTAGCTAACGGATCCTAATCGCTCGATAGCGACACTTGCTTAACTCCCGATCTCATAGCGTCTCAACTTGTTGAGACGGCCGTGAGAGCAGGCGTCTCCCTCTCGATCAGAAACCAATTCAATCTGATCGACAGATGTATCTAAAAACACCCTGAACTCGGTTCACCCGAGCAGCAGCGGTTCACGGTATGCCGGCGAACCTCTGCTCCTCTGGTGGCCATAGCAAGGTGGAACCACCCGGTCCCATCCCGAACCCGGCCGTGAAACACTTTAGCGCCAATGGTACTGCAGGCTCACCTGTGGGAGAGTAGGTCGCCGCCAGAGTTCTTCATCCGTCTTTATTGACCTCAACACTCGTTCTTCATCCGTCCCCCCTTGCTGAAATCCTATCCAACAGTAAGACGACACGCCACTTCTCATACCCCCCAACGCGGGATGGAGCAGCCCGGTAGCTCGTCAGGCTCATAACCTGAAGGTCGCAGGTTCAAATCCTGCTCCCGCAACCAATCTTCTTAAAAATCTAGGTCAGTCCGCTGGCGTGTCTAATGGCTGTCTTTTGTGCGCAGGGACGGCAATCCGATCCCTGTCGATTCAAACCCCCCGTCGACGCTGATAAGTTGACCGGTGACGTAGCTTGCTTCGTCAGAACAGAGAAAGGCGATGACGTTGGCGATTTCTTGTTCTGATCCGTAGCGGTTCAAGGGGATGGCGTCGTGGTAGGCGTCGATGATGTCTTGCGTGTGCACGGCCATGGCAAGTTTTGTTCGCACGGGACCAGGGGCGACAGTGTTGGCCCGTATCCCATATTCGCCCAACTCTGCTGCCTGCTGTTCAGAAAGGTGGATAACGGCTGCCTTGGACGTGCCATAGGCGACCCGGAGCGTGCTGGCCCTAAGTCCTGAAATGCTGGCATTGTTCACGATGGCGCCACGTGTTTCCTTGAGAGCTGGGATGGCTGCTTGAGAGCAGAGAAATACCCCATCGAGGTTTACCGACATGACAGCGCGCCAGCGCTCGAATGTCGTTTCTTCAATGGGGCCAAAGTCTGCCACTCCCGCGTTGTTCACCAGCGCATCGATCCGACCAAAATGGCGCTTTGTTTCGGTCATGATCGATTGGGCGTGGTCAGGGTTTGAGACGTCATTCTCCAGCAGTAGGGCTTCGCTGAGTTCTGAGTGTACGGCTGCTAGTGCTTCGGCATCCCAATCGACAATAGCGACCCGCCAGCCTCGCTGGATAAAGGTCTTTGCCGTGGCCAGTCCTATTCCCCTTGCGCCACCTGTGATAACTGCGGTTTTTGCGTCACTCATCAAAAGGCCCTTCTCTCTCCAATCAATTGGCGTCAGGATGCCGGTGATCAACGGACGGGTGCAAGAGGTATTGGACGGTACCGGGAGATTTTGGACGGTGATGATCGAAGAGGCAGTGGATTATTTCGCCAAGGGGTGTGGGCGATGCGACCGGTTCGACACTCCAGACTGTTCCGCGCTGAAGTGGGCGTCTGGGCTTTTTGCATTGCGTGAAATATGCCTGTCCAACGGGCTGCAGGAAACGGTGAAGTGGGGCCATCCTTGCTACGAATTCGCGGGTCGAAACATCGTGATATTTGGAGCGTTTCAAGGTGATTTCCGACTGAGTTTTTTCAATCCATCCCTGATGTCTGATCCAGAGGGAGTCCTTGAAAAAGCTGGCCCCAACACACAGCACGCGGGAACCATTAGGTTTACCAGCCAGCAAGACGTGGCCGACCGCGCATTGGTCCTGAACGCCTATTTACAGGAAGCCAAGGGCTATGCCGAGCGGGGAATAAAGCCGGTCAAGGAGGAGCGGGTTCTTGAAATGCCTGAAGAGTTGATTGACGCGCTTGATGCGGATCCTGAACTCGCGGAGGCCTTTGAAAAGCTAACTCCCGGGCGGCAAAGAAGCTATTTGTTTAACCTGAACGGTGCCAAGCAGTCCGCAACTCGGGTCTCGCGGATCGAGAAATTTCGTAGCAAGATCATTGCGGGTAAGGGTGCTCTGGAGCGCTAATTGGGGAAAGGCGGCCACGAATATGGATTTGGACACAGTTGACGCTGCCGATTTCGGTCAAAGCCTCCGTGGTGTGGGTCTGAACCTGCTGGTGCGGGATGTCGGTCGATCCCTTGATTTTCTGCGGAAGGTTCTGGGGATGGAAGTCTTTCAGTCTTCGGACGACTTTGCGATTTTGAGGTCTGGCTCGGTTCTCTTGCAGATCCATGCGGACCATACCTATCACAGCAACCCGCTCGCCGGGATACTGCCAGAGACAGGTGCGCGGGGAGCTGGGGTTGAGCTACGACTGTATGAAGTTGATCCCGAAACCGCCTTGGAGCGCGCGCAAGACCATGAGGGGGCAACCGTGCTGCAGGAGGCAAAGAATAAGCCTCACGGTCTGCGAGAGGCCTATATTCTGGACCCGGACGGCTACTGTTGGGTGCCCAGTCGTCCTTTGACCCCTGACGAGATGAAAGCATTGGATCAATGATTGACCTGTATTACGCCCCCACGCCCAATGGATGGAAGCCCGCGATTTTGCTCGAAGAATTGGGGGTGCCCTATACCCTAAAGCTCATGGCTTTGACCAAGGGTGTGCAGTTCACACCAGAGTTTTTGGCGATAAATCCCAATGCCAAGATGCCGGCAATTGTGGATCATGGCGTTGAGGGCGAGCCGCTGGCCGTGTGGGAGAGTGCGCCCATTCTGATGTATCTTGCGCAGAAGCATGGACAGTTCTGGCCCAAGGTTGATTGGCGATTTGATCTCGAACTCACCCAATGGATGTTCTGGCAAACGGGAAACCAGGGACCAATGATGGGGCAACTCAGCCACTTCACGAACTATGCCCCCGAGGACAGCAAGGCCTATGGCTTCAAGCGGTACAAGGGGGAGACGGAGCGGAACCTTGCTGTTCTGGAGCGTCGGTTGACTGATCGTCCTTTCATCATGGGCGAGGAGTATACCATCGCAGATATGCAAGCGTTTCCGTGGGTCTTTATCTCAAAGAAACTGGGTGCGCCGCTGGACGACTTTCCCCAGCTTGCCGCGTGGCGTGAAACGATCAAGCAGCGTCCTGCGGTGCAGCGTGCCATTGATCTGGGAAAAGCGGGTGCTCAGCATGATCAGAATGCCAGCAACAATAATGTCCTGTTCAATCAGGGTGCGGGGCACCTGATGAACTAGCGGTGCCGGAAAACGGTGGGAGATCCGCTGGCTGAAAACAGGGTTGGCAGGTCTAGCGCGAACCGAGCGCTGTACTCAGTGCCAGAGGCGGTCTGCTCCCGCAGGACGCCCAACTGCACGCCTAGGCAATCACAGCGATGATACAAGTCGAACGAGACGTCGTTGTTTTGCCACTGGAACAGCCGTTGCCGCCATTTTGTTTCAGCGACCCAGTCACCGGAGACGTTCCAGCTGAGTCCGCTTTCGACGTCCAAGCTGGTGGCTTCCCGTGACTGTCGCGTGGAGAGCCCCAAAGAGGTGCTGAATGATGAGGTCCAGTCGACCTCTGTTCGGACTGTGTTGGTCAAGCGCTGGTCTTCGTCGGTCTGCAGACGGCGGTGAGAGCCTGCCAGAGTGACCGACTTTCCCAGTGGCACGGAGACATCCAACGCCAGACGCGGCAGGGCTTTCGCAGCCATGTCTAGGTCAAATGCCTCGGCAAGCAGCAACTGGCTTTCCAATTCGGCTTTCAGATCAACCTTTACCTCGGCCATTTGTCCCTGCAGCTCGAAAATCGCAGGCGCAAGAGCCGTGTCCTTCAGCGATAAACGCTGTCCCAAGGAAGCACGGAGACCAAAGTCGCCGGTTTGTCGGTTAGGGTAGATCGATACGTCAAAGGCTGCATCCAGCCGCAAATCGCTGCTGTGATTGAAAGGGTCACCGCCGCCGCGAAGGTCAAAGAGCGTCGAGCGGCTGAGCAGGAGCTGGTCATCATAGGGGCTGCCGCTTGCAGAGGCCTGGGTGAGGCCACTGAGCGCAAGTCTGGGGGTGAGACTGACAGAGGATTGCGGATCGTGTCGGATCAGGGGGAGGGCAGCCCCCAGCTGTGCGCCGATCCACGGCTGAAAACTGCCCGCTGCATCATGACCAATAAAACCAACTTCCATCGAGGGCGTCAGTTCCAGTCCGCTACGGGTGATGGCACGGGCATCCCACGCGAGGCTGGATTCCACCAAACCCTGATCGTCCAGCAGAATGCCCTGGCCGCTTAACTTGAGCCGACTGCCATTGCGTGGGGGTGGCAGGCGAAGATCAAAAAAGGCGCGGGGTACCCAGTTGCTGTTCCAGTCGAGGCTGGCAAAGTCAGCATCGTTGGTGAGTACGACATCCTGATGGAGCGCCAGACTGCCATAGGAGTGCCCATTGGCTGCATCCAGTGACAGCGTATTGGAATGGAAGTCCAAACCGGTTTGGCTCAGGTCACGAAGCGTTCCTTGATCCCACTCGCCGACCCAGTCGAGGTTCAAGCTGATGTCGTAGACGTCTGAGAGCTGTTGCTCTGCTTCGATCATCAATCCGCCGCGGCCTTTGGCGTCCAGCGTGCCTTTGAGTTCAGCGTCCAGCGCACCTGTGTTCAAGCGGTTTTCCAGATCCAGTCGGACAAGGCCGCTGGAATATACGGCAGGCATCACTGTGAGATCGGCTGAAGGACCAAGCGTAACAAAC
>JBMTIF010000208.1:0-4941 GCA_049437045.1 Alphaproteobacteria bacterium
AAGGAGCCAATCCTAACTCAAAAGGTGGACCACTTTTTCAGGGGCAGTCCACGCGAATTGAAACTCAATCTATCTACGATGTCGGCCTCTCCAACAAGTCTGGCCGATACATCTACGGGGTTTCAGGCCAGCACAGACGCTCTCACGATGAGAATATCAGCAGTTCATCCGTCACGACCGACATGGTGATCGCCATTTCAACAGGGGTGAATCTGGAGCTGGGGTATCAATTCTCGCGGCTCGAAGACGAAGCCTTGGCTGATCCAGTCCACTCACACGCGGGCAAGGCGAATATTCGCCTGTCATTCTAGGCCTTGCTGAGCGATCCGATTTAGAGAAAAAAGCCCGGTCTTGCCGGGCTTTTTTTCATGTGGGTCAGCGGTCCAACTGATGAGGCTTTGGTCCCCCGGTTGCCCAATCAAGCAACTGAGCCGTATGGACCAGCGGCACACCGACACCCTTCTCCAGCTGCTTCATGCACCCGATGTTGCCTGTCGCTACGATCTGGGGTTGGGACTTGGCGATGTTACGGAGTTTACGGTCCTTGAGCTGGCTTGAGATATCTGGCTGGAGCAGGTTGTAAGTGCCGGCAGAACCACAGCACAAGTGCCCTTCCGCCGGCTCCCTTACCGACGCACCGAGAGCCTTGAGCAAGATCTTCGGTTTGGTCGTGATTTTCTGTCCATGCTGCATGGAGCAGGCACTGTGATAGGTGATCTTGACCTCGGAAAGAGCCTCTTTGCCGTCGCCAAGGTCTTCTACAGACACGAATTCGGTGATGTCACGCGCCAGCGCAGCAACCCGCGCTGCCCGCTCAGCCGACGCCGGGTGATCCTGGAACATGGCACCATAGTCCTTAACCGTCGTCCCGCAGCCCGAAGCGGTAATGACCAGAGCATCGAGCGGGTCACGCTCATCCGCCGCC
This sequence comes from Alphaproteobacteria bacterium, assembly GCA_049437045.1. Lineage (GTDB taxonomy): Bacteria > Pseudomonadota > Alphaproteobacteria > UBA7985 > UBA7985 > UBA7985. The sequence continues at coordinate 926 of JBMTIF010000208.1, forward strand.
AGCACCGCATCAATCATGCGGGTGGCGGTTGCATCGGCCTGATCCGACTTTCCCATGTGATGGGTTAAGGCTCCGCAACAGGGTGCAGAGACCACTTCCACTTCATAACCCAATCGGGTGAGCAGGCGGATGGTGGAAGCATTGATTTCCGGCTCCAACACCTGTTGCGCACATCCGGGAAAGAGGGCAACCCGGCCTCGGCGCTGGGTTGCCTGTGCCCGGTGCACACTCGGCTTATCTGTTGCCGCCGGGGCTGGCAGGCGATCGGGGGTTAGGGCCAAGGCAGCTTTCAGCGGCTTGGGCATTAGCGGTGCTGCAATCCCACCCAGCGGGGCCAGCCGCAACAACCAGCGAAACAGACCCGGACGCGGTAAAACCTGCGCAAGGAACCAACGGTAGAGACGCTCAAACACGGGTCGGTCGTAATCGCGCTCAATGACTTTTCGTCCGTGGTCAATCAGATGCATGTAATCGACGCCAGAAGGACAGGTCGTCGTACAAGCCAGACAGCTCAAACAGCGGTCCAGATGGTCCACCACATCCTTGGTCGGTTTGCGCCCGTTTTCCAGCATGTCTTTGAGCAGGTAGATCCGCCCCCGCGGGCTGTCGAGTTCATCGCCAAGCAGTTGGTAGGTCGGACAGGTGCCTGTGCACAAACCACAGTGGACACAATTCCGAAAAATCGCTTCAGAACGCTGCGTTTCGGCATCCTTGACCATGCCTTCTTTGAAGAATGTCTGCATGGCTTAGAGCCCTCCGTACATGCGACCAGGGTTTAGGCGGCGATCAGGGTCAAAGGCATTTTTCAGCAGGCGGTGCAGTGCCAGATTGCCTTCTTTCAAGGGTTGGAAACAGCCGTTCTCGATACGGTGGGTCTGGGGACTTTGAACCAGCAGCGCGTGGCCCCCAGCGTGGGCAGCCTGTGCATGAACATCTTGGTTCTGATCCGCACCCAGCCAGAGCAAAGCACCGCCCCACTGGCTGGCCCTAGGCCCCTGCCAATCCGCCGCAATGATCCCAGCCTTGTCACGGGGCAGGCTCAGCCGCCATACAAACGAACTTTCCCAAACCTCAGCCAACTCTTCGGTCGATTGCGCTACGGCTCGCGCCTTGGGAAGAACCTTGATGGTGATTTCCGTCAGAATGGCCAACGTCCCCCAAGACCCGCTCAGGCCGCGCGGAATGTCATAGCCTGACACGTTCTTGACCACCCGGCCTCCAGCTTTGAGCAGTTCGCCTTTGCCATTGATGTATTGCGCACCCAAAACGTTATCGCGCGGTGCCCCGAGACTTTCACGCTCTGCCCCGCCGATGTTGGTTGCAATCACACCGCCCAGGGTTGGATCACCGCCAAAGCGAGGCGGGTCGAAAGGCAAAATCAGGTCGTGCTCTGCAAGAGTCTCTTCCAGTTCAGACAAGCGCGTTCCCGCCCGCGCACCCAACACGAACTCCTTGGGCTCAAAATAGGTGATGCCGGACAGGCCAAGCGTGCTTAAACCGGGATGATCGAGCGGAAACCCGATCCCCGCCTTGGTCCCCGCACCTTGAACGGTCACTGAATGATCGAGACCACGCACGTAGTCGGCCATGGCTTCAGGCGTATCGAAACTCTGCATGTCGCTGGATGTCATCAGGCGGCAACCTGCTGGGTCGAAATTTGTCCTGCTGGAATACCTTTTTCTTCCAATGGGAAAACCTTCCCACCGTTAAGCAACCATTGAGGGTCGAACTGTCGCTTGACCTCTTTCATCTGGTCCAGTTCAGCCGGACTGAACATCAGCGGCATGTGATCCCGCTTTTCGATGCCAACGCCGTGCTCACCGGTAATGCAACCGCCAGCATCCACGCAGACCTTGAGGATTTCCGCCCCGCAGGCTTCGACCTCATCCAGCACACCGGGCTGATGGCTGTCGTACATGATCAGAGGGTGCATGTTGCCGTCGCCGGCGTGAAAGATATTGGCGATTTCGAACCCGAAACGATCGCCGATGGCGTAAATCTGCTCCAGCACTTCGGGAAGCTTTGTCACTGGAATTGTGCCATCCATGCACAGGTAATCCGGCGATATCTGGCCCACAGCGCCAAAGGCACTTTTCCGGCCTTTCCAGATGTTTTCTGCAGATGCGAAATCCTCGGCCACGCGAATGGAAATCGCGCCATGATCGCGGGCCATGCCTTCAACAAACGCAAGTTCTTCGATGATTTCCGCCTCACTGCCTTCAACTTCGATGATCAGCAGTGCCTGAGCCTCAACGGGGTAACCTGCACCCGTAAATTTCTCACAAGCGAGAATGGCCGGACGATCCATAAATTCGATGGCAACCGGCGTGCGGCCCGTGGCCATGATGGCGGCGACACACGCTCCGGCGTCCAAAGCAGAATCAAAACCAGCCAGCAAGGGGCGCGCGGCCTCAGGCTTTTCCATCAGCCGTACAGTAACTTCTGTCACCACACCCAACTGACCTTCCGCACCAACAATCATGCCCAGCAGGTCATAGCCGGGCAGATCAAAGGCCTCACCGCCGATATCAATGATTTCGCCTTCCATCGTTACGAATTTGACGCCGAGGATATGATTGGTGGTCACGCCGTATTTCAGGCAATGCGCCCCGCCCGAGTTCATGGCCACGTTGCCGCCAATGGTGCAGGCAATCTGGCTGCTGGGATCTGGTGCATAAAACAGGCCCAGATCATCGACGGCGACGGAGATATTTTTGTTGGTCACACCAGCCTGAACCAAGGCGGTTTTGTTTTCCGTGTTCACGTCCAGAATTTCGTTCATCTTGGACAGCCCAAGCACGACCGTATCGAGTTGTGGCAGCGCACCACCAGCCAGCGACGTCCCTGCCCCCCTTGCCATGACCGGCACGCCATTGTCGTTACAGTACTTGAGCACCGCAGCGACATGCTCCGTCGTTTCGGCCAGCGCGACCAGCATTGGCACGGTGCGATAGCAGGCCAGACCGTCGGTTTCATACCCCTTGAGCTCGTTGGAGGAGGTAATCAAGAGTTCGTCATCACCCAGTAGAGCGCGCAGGTCACGGGCAATGGTCTCGCGTCGCGCGAGGACGTCGACAGACGGACTTGGCATATTCAGCATGGAAACAGACCAATCTTTCAGACACAAAGGTTTAAGCACTGAAATACTGGATTAAAATTGGTCTGAAAACAAGACCACATTGGCTTTAGCTGCTCTTAAAGCCGTGGGTTTCTGCTCTTAATCGTGCTGTTTCAAAGCGTTGGCGCATACGCATGGCATCGCTGAAGAAATCGATGATGAACGTTAGGTGATCACTCATGGCCCGTTCAGCATCAGCGACGTTCCCGGCCAAAATAGCCTCGCAGATGGCTCGATGCTGTTCCAACAGGCGATCTTTTCCGCCAGCTTCGAGATAAACCACGTATCGATTGTAAAAGACCCCCTGCCGGATCAGCTCGAAAATCGAACGGAGGGAGAAGATCATCATTGGGTTGTGCGTGGCTTCCGCGATGGAATGGTGGAAATCAGCGTCAAGTTCTGCCCCCACGTTGGGGTCATCGTGATCGTGAATCGCAGCCATGGCTTCGAACTTCGACTTGATGATTTGCCGATCGTATTCGGTAGCGCGCTCTGCCGCCAAACCAGCAGCCTTGGACTCAAGCAGAACCCGAAACTCCATGTAGTCGATGTATGCTTCTTCATGCCGGGCAAACAAACCGATGAGTGGCTTGGAGACAGCCGAGCCAACAATATCAGCGATATAAGTGCCGCCGCCGGGTTTGGCTTCTACCAGCCCCAGATCCTCAAGCGTCTTTAGTGCTTCACGCAAGGTCTGGCGGGAGACTTCCAGTTGCTCAGACAGCTCCCTCTCACCGGGCAGCTTTTCCCCGTCCCGCAAAGTGCCGTGCAGGATCATTTGCTCAAACTGCTCTACAACAGCCTGCGCAACACGGGTGTGCTCGACTTTACGGAACTTTTTCCCAGCCACGGTGCGCCCTCATTCCAACTCTGGAATATTATACCTTCAGCTTTTGCT
>JBMTIF010000209.1:0-4925 GCA_049437045.1 Alphaproteobacteria bacterium
CCAGTGCGCGTGATGCCGCGCACAGTTGGCTGGGCCTTGCGCCTGCGGTTCTGGTTGAACCGATGGCTGAAAAGCCGGTTGCGGAGTTGATCCTTGGCGTTGCCCAAGACCCTGTGCTGGGGCTGCATCTGGTTTTGGGGGCGGGTGGCGTGCTGACCGAAATCCTCGCCGACAGCGAGATTTTGCTGTTTCCCTTCACACAAGACGACGTGCGAAGGGCGCTGGAAGGCCTGCGCATCTGGCCGCTGCTCACGGGGTATCGGGGGGGACCGGTGGCCGATGTTGAGGCCATTGTTTCTGCTGTGACGGCGCTGGGTGACTTTGTTCAGGCGCATGCGGATCGGCTGATCGAGCTGGATATCAACCCGCTGTTTGTGCATGCACGAGACCGCGAACCGGGGCAGGAGCACGGGGTCAGCGTGGTTGACGCCCTGATCAGAATGACCGACTGAAGGCCAGACATCCGGCTTTTCCAAACCCATCTTTTGCCAGCACAAGGAGTGCGCATCATGACTTCAGCCCTTTCTACCCGCACCGAAGGCGGGATTCTTGAAGTAACGCTCGACCGGCCCAAGGCCAACGCCATCAATCTGGCGACCAGCCGGGAGATGGGTGAGGTCTTTGCCGGGTTCCGTGATGATCCATCCTTGCGCGTGGCCATCGTGAAGACCGCAGGCGACAAGTTTTTCTCTGCCGGATGGGATCTGAAAGCCGCCGCAGACGGCGATGCCGTTGACGGTGATTATGGGCAGGGCGGGTTTGCTGGCCTGCAGGAGTTGCGTGATCTCAACAAGCCGGTGATCGCCTGTGTCCACGGGATGGCTGTTGGCGGCGGCTTTGAATTGGCCCTTTCGTGTGACCTGATTTACGCCTCAGCGGGGTCTTCGTTTGCACTGCCCGAGATCAAGGCCGGGACACTGGCCGATGCCGCGACGATCAAGCTGCCAAAGCGCATTCCTTATCACGTGGCCATGGATTTGCTGCTGACCGGACGTTGGATGGATGCGGAGGAAGCGGCGCGCTGGGGGCTGGTCAACGAGATCCTTGATGATGCAGAGGCGCTGGAAGCGCGGGTTTGGGAAATCGCGCGTTTGCTCGAGTCCGGGCCGCCGCTGGTTTTTGCGTCAATTAAGGAAGTGGCCCGCGAAGCAGAGGGCGAAAAATTCCAAGATGTAATGAATTCTGTGACTAAACGTAAGTTACGGACCGTCGATGTGCTTTATGGATCAGAAGATAACCTCGAAGGTTTCAAAGCCTTTGCCGAGAAGCGTGACCCTGTGTGGAAAGGCCGCTAAGTTAAGCCCGTTAAACGGAGGCTAGGGCAATGGATTACAAAACCATCAAGACCGAGGTTGAGGGCGCGGTTGGCATCATCACGCTAAACCGGCCAGACTCGCTCAACGCGTTCAACGCGCAGATGCGCGCGGACTTCGTCGCCGCGGCAGCAGAAATGGAAGCCAATGATGCCGTGCGCGCGGTGGTGCTGACCGGCGCAGGGCGCGGGTTCTGTGCAGGAGCGGACCTCAAGGAAACCGGCGGGACGCGGGACAAGACGGTTACTGAAATTCTCATCGAAGAATACAAGCCCGGCATCATGGCCATCGCCAACTCTGACAAGACCTATATTGCAGCGGTGGCAGGTCCGGCGAGTGGGATCGGTGCGGCTTACGCGCAGGCCTGCGATATGATGATCATGGGTGAGGGCGCTTACATCTATATGGCTTTTGCCGCGATTGCTTTGGTGCCCGATGGTGGCAACACGTGGCAGCTGGTCCGCCAGCTCGGGTATAAGCGGGCCTATGAGGCCATCATCGAGGGCCAGAAGATCCCTGCGGCCCAAGCGGTGGAGTGGGGTATGGCGAACCGGGTGACGGCGGATGAAACGTTGCTCGAAGACGCCAAGGCCTGGGCTGAAAAGGCTGCTAATGCAGCCCCGCTGGCGGTGCGCAACGTCAAGCGGATACTGCGAGCAGCGACGGAAAACGATTTGAGCACGGTGATCGATGATGAAGCGCACCGGCAGTTCGAGTGCATGAATTCCAAGGATTTCATGGAAGGGGTCTCGGCCTTTTTCCAGAAACGTCCACCGGCGTTCAAGGGGCAGTAAGGTTTCGTCCTGCCGCAGGGACCAAATGGTCGCGCGGCTCTCGGCTTTGCCTCGACCCCCACGGCGCTTTTCGCTCGGCCCTTCGCCCTTTTTCAAGGGCTTGGTCCGAGCCATGGGGCGCGGGGGCCGGGATGCATCAAGCCCAGACCGACATAATGCCCCCACAACACGCTAGCGCTTTGTGGGGGATTTTGCGGAATTCTAGTCTTTACGCTCTGAGACTTTGCCGTTTTCGAAGCCGATGAACAGGCGTCCGGCCAGAAGCTCTAGCGCTGCATCACCAAAGAGATCGCGCCGCCAGCCGGTCAGCGCAGGAACGTCCGACTGAGCGCCGCGCTCGGCGAGGCGTTCAAGCTCTTCGGTGTTCGCGATGATGCGCTGCGCCACGCCGGCATTTTCGGCGCGTGCTTTGAGCAGGACACGCAGCAAGGCCGCACCTTGAGCCGCGGCGTCGGAAAGCGGCTTGCGCTTTTTCAGCTTTGGCGCGTCGTCGCGGGATTTGGCCAGTCCTTCCTGGATGGCTTCGAGGATGGCGTGACCCTGTTTTCCCTTGGCCGCGTTTTCTGAGTAGCCGCGCACCTTGCCGAGCGTGCCAGCATCTGTGGGTGCGCTGGCGGCGATTTCCATGACGGTATCGTCGCGGATGACGCGGTTGCGCGGTACGTCGCGGCGCTGGGCTTCCAGCTCGCGCCATTTGGCCACGGATACCAACACGTTGAGGAATTGGGGCTTGTCACCGCGTGGTTTCAGGCGGCGCCAGGCATCTTCAACGCTGGGCTGGTAGCGGGCGATATCGGCGATGGCGCTCATTTCTTCCTGAACCCATCCGACGCGGTCTTCGCGTTCGAGTTGGGCGGTGAGTTCGATGAAGACTTTGCGCAAATGCGTGACGTCACCCAAAGCGTAGTTGATCTGGGTTTCGGTCAAGGGACGGCGTGACCAGTCGGTGTAGCGAGCGGTTTTGTCGAGCTCTGCACCGGCCAGCGCCCGGGCGAGGCGCTCGTAGCCCACTTGCTCCCCAAAGCCGCAGACCATGGCGGCGATCTGCGTATCAAACAGGGGGCTGGGCAAGGCACCGGACAGATTTGCGAAGATTTCCAGATCCTGCCCGGCGGCGTGAAACACCTTGGGCATGGTCGTCTGGTTCATCAGCGCGAACAGAGGGGAAAGCTCTACCCCTTCGGCCAGCGGATCAATGGCGACGGCTTCATCGTCCGTCGCGACCTGTACAAGACAGAGCTGAGGGTAATAGGTCTTTTCCCGTACAAACTCGGTGTCGACAGTGAGGAAGGTCGCGCTCCGGGCGCGCTCACAGAAGGCCTCGAGGGCCGCTTGGTCTTCGATCATGGCTGGATGGGTCATGCAGGGCTTGTAACGCCGAAATCCCTGCAAGACCAAGGCTTTCCGCTCAGCCCTCGTTTGCGGCTTTGTTGGTACCGCGCGGACGGGTCGCCAGCCAGACACCGAAACTGGTCAGCCCGATGCCGATCCACGTAGTCCAGCGCATGGTATCGCCAAACACCAGCCAACTGGTCACGGCGACCAGAGAGGGGATGAGGTAGAAGAAGCTGGCCACGTTGATCGCTGATTGAGACTGGATGAGCGTGTTCAGCAGCGCCACCGCGCCGATGCTGAGCACCACGATCAGCCAGCCCAGCCAGAACAGATACTGACCGGTCAGGGTGGGCATCTCGCGTTCGAACAGAACCGTGATCGGAACGGTAACGATCAGCGAGCCGGCGAACTGCCAAACGGCACCTGCGCGCCAGTCGAAGGGGCGGACAAACTTCTTTTGGTAGACCGAGCCGGCTGAGATCCCCACGAGCGCGATCAGAATGGCAAAAACCGCGCCTGTGGTGCCTATCTGACCCACGTCGAACGCGACCACCAGCGCGGTCCCGGCAAGCCCAAACACCAGCCCCAACCACAGCACCGGCGTGGTCCGCTCTGCCAACAGCCAGATGGCCAAAAGCGCGGTCAGCATGGGTTGAAGTCCGACAATCAGTGCCGAGGTGGCTGCCCCCATGCCATGTTCAACAGCCCAAAACACGCCGCCAAGGTAAACACCGTGGATCAGCGCACCGGCGACCACCAGATGCCCGCGCTGTCGCCAATCACTTGGCCAGTGCGCGCGGCTCAACCAGGCCAAAGCCGCCAGCATCAGCATGACGATCAAGAACCTGATCGACAGCGTGGTCAAGGCAGGGCCGTGGGGCATGGTGCCACGCGCGCCGAGGAACCCCGTGTGCCAAAGCAGGACGAACGCAACAGGAATGAGAGGGGTAAAGCGGTGCATAAAGGGTCCGGAAAGGGTTCTGGCCCCCGGTCTGATCGAGCGCCTCCCACCCCTGTTGCGGCATGGCGGAGGATCTGTCCAGCGCGCCAAACGGCACCCCGCCTCGCATCTGATGCACAGCCCGGCCGCGTGCAAGGCGTTTGTGGATTTGCGCGCACTGTCTTATTCCTGCGCCCGCATAGACCACGGTAGTCGGCCTGTTTCGCCGAAGACCGCTCGTCTGATCGAACACAGACAACTGGAAGCCCTTGCTATGAGCGATTCACTTCACCCCTTCCGCAGCCATACCTGTAATGACCTGCGTGCCAGCGACGTGGGCAGCACTGCCCGTGTGTCCGGCTGGATCAACCGCCGGCGTGAGCACGCTGGCCCCTTGTTCATCGACCTGCGCGACCACTATGGCGTGACCCAGTGTGTCGTGCTGGAAAGCAGCCCGCACTACGAGACGCTCAAGCGGATCAAGCTTGAGTCCGTGGTGACCCTCACGGGTCGGGTGATGAAGCGTGATGATGAGGCCATCAA
>JBMTIF010000210.1:0-4916 GCA_049437045.1 Alphaproteobacteria bacterium
AAAGCTTTTGGGATTTGCCGCCAGAGGTGCTGAAAACATCCATGAAGGAGCATCAACGCCGCTGTCAAGCAGCAGGCGGAAATCCCGGGTTACTACGCGGCACTACTCAGCACGCTGCGCAACTTCCCGCTCGACGGCATGGGGGAGAGCTTCGAGACCCTGAGCATTCAGGGTACGCCGGTCCACGCGCTGTTCAGCGCCAAGGATGCGCTGATCCCGATTGAGTCGGCCGAAGTGCTGTCCGCACTGATCCCGCGTGCGACGGTCGAGGTCGTCGACGACGCCAGCCACGATCTGGTCATGGAGCAGCCAGAGCGCGTCGCCACTGCGATCGCTAGGCTTATTTCGACAGATCGCTGATGGGCTTGGAGGCGGTCACGACGCCGTCGTTGACATAGGCTTCGTGGTTCTCCTCGACCTTGCTCAGGTCGTAGCGGTAGTTGACCATCAGCCCCAGTGCTTCATCCAGACCGCGCGCTGACAGGTTCCCCGCCGGGTTGAGCCGGTCGAGGATGGCGCCGTTGCCCAGATGGAAGCGCGCCACGGGGTCGATCGGCTGGCCGTCGCTGCGCTGCTCCCGCAGGAAATAGCGCGCGGCCAATGGCTCCAGCAGAGAGCGGGCTTCGGCCGACAGCACTTTATCGCCCTGCCAGTCGGGGGTCTTCTGGATCGTCTCCAGCCTCGTGACTGCGGCGGTGGCAGCCTTATCCTGCCGCGCCCATTTACCAAAGCCCGGCACGGGCGAGAGTGTGCAGAAGGTCTTAAGCCCTGGCAGTTCGCGGGAAAGGTCGCTGGCCACCTGCTTGATCAGGAAGTTTCCGAACGACACACCGCGCAAGCCAACCTGACAGTTGGTGATCGAGTAGAACACCGCCGTGGTCGCCTGCTCTGCGGTGACCTGTTCGCGGTCGGGGTCAAAGACCTCGTCGATCGCCGCGGGCATGGACTTCATCAGTGCGACCTGCACGAAGATCAGCGGCTCGTCGGGCATGGCGGGGTGGAAGAAGGCGAAGCAGCGCCGGTCCTGCGGCTGCACCCGGCTCTTGAGGTCGTCCCAGCTCTGGATCTCGTGCACCGCCTCGTATTCGAGCAGCTTTTCCAGCACGTTCGCCGGGAACGACCAGTCGATGGCGTAGAGCACCAGAAAGCCGCGGTTGAACCAGGCGTTGAACAGGAATTCGAAATCAGCATCGACCCGCTTGAGCGCGGGATGGTCGCGCAGCAGCGGCAGCAGTGCTTCGCGCATATGCACCAGCGCCTCGGTCCCGCCCGGCGCCTGGTTGAGCTTGCGCAGCAGGCTCCGGCGCTTGGGCTCGACCGTCGCCATCAGGGTTTTCAGCGTCTGCGGTGAGTTGTCGGCAGCGAAGCGGTTGGCGGCCTGCAGCACCTGATCCGGGGCGGGGTCGAAGTCGGTCGCCAGCCGGGTGAAGAATTCGAGGTGATAGTCCTGATCGAGCGCAGCGTAGGAGGCGAGCACGTCCTGCGCCAACGCCACGCCGGAGGCTTCACCGGCCGAGCTGATCAGCCGCTGGCATTGCTCGATCAGGCGCTCGGCCGTGGTCGCTGATCCGCCGCCGCCCAGCCACTTGGTGGGGGCGTCAATAATCGATGAAATCAGGGAAGACATCAGACTGGCTCTGGCCATGGGACTCAATCCTGCTGCTGAAAACTGCTGTTGAGGTTGATGGTTCGAACAGACTAATGATGTGCGTAGAAAAATGGGCGGGCTGGCGGGGTTCGAACCCGCGACCTCTCGTCCCCCAGACGAACGCGCTACCTGGCTGCGCTACAGCCCGACTTTCAGGTAAGGCTCTGACCTAGCGACCCGCGCGTCGGATAGCAAGTGGGATTTGTGAATAACCCCTCGTCTCACCGATGGCTAAAGGCGCAATTTTGCGCATCGCATCGTATCCCGAAGCCCCTATATATAAGGCCTGACACCCCCATAGTTACAGGCAGACAGGAGCCTTGCCATGACTGAAGCGCAGTCCTCGGAATTCGATGTTGTCGTTATCGGCGGCGGACCGGGTGGGTATGTAGCGGCCATTCGGGCGGCACAACTGGGGCTCAAGACAGCGTGTATCGAAGGGCGCGGGTCGCTGGGTGGCACTTGCCTGAACGTCGGGTGTATCCCGTCCAAAGCGCTGTTGCACGCCTCTGAACAAGTGGCGCACGCGCGGCACTCCTTCTCCGACTGGGGCATCAAGGTTGGCGGTGTTGAAGTCGACGTTGAGAAGATGATGGACAAGAAGGAAGAGGTCGTCCACGGCCTCACCTCCGGCATCGAATTGCTGCTGGCAAAGAACAAAGTCACCTATCTGCAGGGATGGGCCTCGCTGGGTGGTGAGGGCCGGGTCGAGGTCAAGCTCAGCGAAGGTGGTGATGCGATTATCGCCGCAAAGAACATCATCCTTGCCACTGGCTCCGAAGTGACCCCGCTGCCCGGAATCGAGATCGATGAAGAGCGGATCGTGTCTTCGACGGGTGCATTGGAACTGCAATCCGTGCCAGAGCATCTGGTGGTCATTGGCGGGGGCGTGATCGGGCTGGAAATGGGATCGGTCTGGCAGCGCTTGGGCGCGAAAGTGACCGTGGTTGAGTTCCTCGACCGGATCTGTCCGGGCATGGACAACGAAATCGCCAAAACCTTCCAGAAGACGCTGGAAGGACAGGGGATCGAGTTCAAGCTCGGCCATAAGGTTACGGCGGCGAAAAATACCGGTGAGGGTGTTGAACTGAGCGTTGAACCTTCTGCGGGTGGGAATGCGGAGAGCATGAATGCAGACGTGGTGCTGGTCGCCATCGGTCGGCGTCCGTTTACCCGCGGTCTGGGCCTCGATGCGGTGGGTATCGAGACTGACAAGCAAGGCCGCGTAATCGTTGATGGCGGTTTCCAGACCTCGGCCAAGGGTGTTTTTGCCATTGGTGACGTGATTGACGGCCCCATGCTGGCGCACAAGGCCGAAAAGGAAGGCGTGGCGGTGGCTGAGATCATCGCTGGAAACAAGCAGATCAAGGTGGACTACAACACGGTTCCGGGCATCGTTTACACCGCCCCAGAAGTCGCAAACATCGGCTTCAGCGAGCAGGAGCTGAAGGACGCGGGTGTCGCCTACAAGGTCGGTAAGTTCCCGTTCAAAGCCAACTCCCGCGCGCGGGCGATGGAGGAGACAGACGGTCTGGTGAAATTGCTGGCGCACAAGGACAATGGCCGCATTCTGGGCGCGCACATCATCAGCAAGGATGCCGGAACGCTGATCCACGAAGTTGCGGCGGTGATGGAATTTGGCGGCACCTATGACGACCTGATCCACATCATCCACGGCCACCCGACGCTGAATGAAGCGGTCAAGGAAGCGGCTATGGCAATCGACAAGCGTGCCATCCACGTCTAAACCGCCCTTTCGGGAGCGGCAGGGAACAGTCTGGGGAATGGGCGTTCATCTATGTTGAGAGTAACGGTTTTCGGGCCTGAAAGTACGGGCAAGACCACGCTGGCGCGGCATTTATCGCGTGAGTTCGACGCGCTCTATATGCCGGAATATGGCCGGGCCTATACCCATGCGCTTGAAATCCCCGAAGAGGCATGGAAGCCAGAGCACCTGACGCAGATCGCAACCCAACACATCATGCTGCGCGAGGATATCGAGGCGCGAGGCGGGACGGCGCTGATCGTTGAAGATACGGACGTGGTGAAAACGGCGATCTGGTCGGATTTCCTGTGCCAGACGCGTGACCCGGCTTTTGACTGGGATGGCGTTGACCTGCCGAACCTTTACCTGCTGCTGACCCCGGAAACGCCGTTTGTTCAGGACAGCATTCGGATGCACGACCGGCAGGCGCGGCGCGAGGACTTTTTTGCGCGGTGCAAGGCGGAACTGGACCGGCGCGGGGCGACCTATCGGCTGATCAGTGGTGCCGATTTTGATGATCGGACAGCGCAGGCTGAGGGCTATGTCGACGCGCTTCTGGAAATCGTCGAAGACGCGGTCTCTGACGACTAAACCGAACATGCGAAACGTTGTGAGCAAAACCGGGCGGAAGGCAGGCCTCGGCGTGGCGGCTCTGCTGGTCACTATGGGGGCTGCTACGTTTGGCCTTTTGGCTGGGTCGGGGAGGGCAAATGCGGATTTGCGTCCTTCAGACACTTTGCTTCCCTGTCCCTTTGGCTATCTGGCCGATGTTTGTGCTTCTGACATCAATCCCGGTTTTGAATTTATCCCGGTGGACGGACCTGTGCTGTTTGCCGGCGCGGTTTTGGAGCAGGAACCGACCGTCCATACCATCCAAGTGGCGGTTGAAATTGGTGTTAAAGGGCCATCTGTCGCGGATGCACTTGCGACCATAGAGGCCGTTTTGGGCCATTCGGCGGGATGGACGGCTGCGGGAAAGCACGCCTTTCAACATCTGGCTTCGGACGTGCCGGCACTGAGCATTCTGATCGCTGCGCCCGAGACGGTGGACCGCCTGTGTGCGCCGCTGGATACGGAAGGGTACTTTTCCTGCCGGAACGGGCGGCGCGCTGTTCTGAATGTCGAGCGCTGGAAAGCCGCGGTACCGCACTGGACCGGCAGTCTGGAAGAATACCGGGCCTACCTGATTAACCACGAGGTCGGGCACTATCTGGGCATGGGGCACGAGACGTGCCCGGAAGAGGGTACGCCAGCGCCGGTTATGCAGCAGCAAAGCATCGACCTGATGGGCTGTGAGCCCAACGGCTGGCCCTATCGCTGACGAACCGGCAGCAGGGCATTTGAGCCCCAAATCCCGGCTTATATCAATGCGGATTGGCAAAGCGACCAAGGCGCGATTGAAAGGGTCGCTTTTGCAGTAGTCTTGGGCGGCCCACTGCACCATGTCAGCTACAACAAAACCTTTTAGGCAAGAGGCGAGAGACCCAATGGCGGGCATGCAGA
>JBMTIF010000211.1:0-4906 GCA_049437045.1 Alphaproteobacteria bacterium
AGTCCAGTTCCTGTGATACCGCTGGGGAAAGGTTGATAACGCTGGCACCTTGCAGGGGATGACGGCCAGTGAGCTGCGTTTCTTCGCGAGCTGGAACTTCTGGCGGCGCAGTCAGATTCAGCACGATTTCAATGATTTCGCCTTCCCGGTAAACCCGCGCAATCATCTCATCACCTACCAGACTGTTCGCAATCGCGTAGCGCATTTCAGCAGTGCTGAGGATTTCGGCGCTGTTCAGGCTCAAAATCACATCACCGGTTTCCAGTCCGGCTTCAAAAGCAGGGGAGGGGTCATAAACATCGTTAATGAGGAAGCCGCCGTTTTCATCCAGCTTCAGGATATTCGCCATCTGCCGTGTTACGTCTTCGCCCGTAATGCCCAGCCAAGGACGGACAACCGTACCGCCGCCTTTTTCCAGTGCGCGAAGGGTGTTGGCGACAAAGTTTGCTGGAATGGCAAAACCGATGCCCGCCGAAGACCCGCTTTGTGAGTAAATCGCCGTGTTAATGCCGATCAGGTTGCCGTTCATGTCGATCAGCGCCCCGCCGGAGTTGCCCGGGTTAATCGACGCATCAGTCTGGATAAAACTGCCAACTTCCGTGATGCCGACACCCGTACGAGCCAGCGCTGAAACAATCCCCATCGTCGTGGTCTGGCCCACGCCAAACGGGTTTCCGATGGCCAAAACGAGATCGCCCACTTCTACGCCATCGGAATCACCGAGGCTGAGCGTCGGCAAATCGTCGCCTTCCGGGTTGATACGCAGCAACGCGAGGTCGGATGCACTGTCGGTGAAGATCACTTCAGCAACAAATTCACGCTTGTCGGTCAGGACAACTTCGACCTCCGTGCCTTCGCTGATCACGTGGTAGTTCGTGACAACAAGCCCGTCGGTGGAAACGATCACACCGGAGCCCAATGCCGTTTGCACCTTTTCAGTCTGGCGAGAGAAGGGCGAGCCAAAGATTTCATCATCAAAACCACCGAGCGGGGAGCGCGAAATCTCAGCGCGGGTGAAGATGTTCACCACCGCTGGCGCAGATTGCTTCACCAGCGGGGCAAAGGACAATTGAATCTGAACCGCAGAAGCCGGAACGGCGCGGTCAGAACTTTGAGCGCTGACCATGTTAGTGGTCACGGCAGTGAGTCCAAGGGTCAGGCAGATAACGGTGATGAGGCGTTTCAAAGGTGTCTCCATACAGGGCGCGGGTGCAGCGCGGTTCCTTGCATACTTCAGGAATAATTGGGACTGCGTTCGCACTTTGGGAAGGTTGAAATAAGGCAAAGTGCACAGAGCCGTGAAGGAATCGCTGATTTGGGCCAATATTGCGGATATTCTGGCTTTTCTGATCATCAAAACGCGCAATATCAGGCCTAGAGTCTCTTAATACTTGATTTTAACAGGAGTTGGTCGATGACCCTTTTCCAAGATATCCCCCGATTGATTACCCTGATTCTCTCTGTGATCATGCTGGCCATTGTTGGTTATGGTTTCGCTTCGGGAAATCTCGACGCGTTTCTGACTGCTTTGCGTGAGCCTTGGAATCAGGTGACGCTGGCCGACCTGTACATCTCCTTCTGGTTAATGAGCGTGGTGATGTTTGTCTTCTCGCAGAACAAACTCGCTTCTCTGCCTTGGATTGTTGCGATCAATGTTATCGGAAGCCCGGTTTTTGGTCTTTGGCTCTTGCTTAATCTGCCTCGTCTGCGCAAACGGATGGGATGACCGACAGCCTATTCAGCCAAAATAGCAACGACCAGCGACCGCTGGCCGACCGCCTGCGTCCCCAGACGCTGGACGATGTGGTGGGCCAGCAGCAGCTGTTGGCTGCTGATGCGCCTTTGCGGCGAATGGTGGATCAAGATCGGCTGGTATCCTCGATCCTGTGGGGACCGCCGGGATGTGGGAAAACCACCCTCGCGCGGCTCATGGCGCAAATCGGGGATTTCGAGTTTGAGTCAATCTCGGCAATTTTTGCCGGTGTTGCTGACCTGAAAAAACTGTTTGACGCGGCCCGCGCACGGCGGCGGGATGGGCGGGCGACGCTGCTGTTTGTTGATGAGATTCACCGGTTCAACAAATCCCAGCAGGATAGCTTTCTACCGGTCGTCGAAGACGGCACCATCGTTCTCCTTGGCGCGACCACGGAAAACCCGTCTTTTGAGCTAAACGCGGCTTTGCTGTCTCGGTGTCAGGTTCTGGTGCTTGAACGGCTCGAAGGTGAGGCTCTTGAGGAGTTGTTGCAGCGCGCAGAGCGGGTTGAAGGACGCCCCCTGCCGCTGGACGCGGAAGCGCGGGAAACCATGTGTGCACTGGCCGATGGCGACGGGCGCTATTTGCTCAATCTGGCGGAGCAGGTTTGGGCGTCCGCTGGGCCGGAAACCCTCACGCCAGAGCGTTTGCTGAAAATCGTCCAGCGTCGCCGCCCTATGTACGACAAGGGCCAAGATAGCCACTACAACCTTATTTCTGCGCTGCACAAATCCCTGCGCGGGTCGGACGCGGATGCGGCGCTTTATTGGTTTGAACGGATGATAGCAGGCGGGGAAGACCCCAACTACATCGCGCGTCGACTGACGCGATTTGCCGTTGAAGACATTGGCCTCGCCGACCCACACGCTATGACCCACGCGCTCAACGCCTGGCAAGTCTACGAGCGGCTGGGCAGCCCGGAGGGTGATTTGGCGCTGGCGAACACGGTGCTTTATCTCGCAACAGCACCCAAGTCGAATGCCGCCTACGCTGCACATAAAGCCGGGCTGACGACTGCGCAAAAGACGGGATCACTGCCACCGCCCAAACATATTCTCAACGCGCCGACTTCATTGATGAAGGACATCGGCTATGGCGCGAACTATCAGTATGACCACGATGCGGAAGACGGCTTTTCAGGTCAGAATTTCTTCCCGGATGGCATGAATCGAGAGCAGTTTTACAAACCTGTGGAGCGCGGTTTTGAACGCGATATCCAGAAGCGGCTGGAGTACTGGGCACGGCTGCGCGCCCGGCGACAGACCGGAGACGGGGGAGGTGGCGAGACGTGATCTGGCTTTCAGTGGCAGTGGGCGGCGCGATGGGCGCGTGCTTGCGGTACTGGCTTTTCCTTTCCGTTGGCACCGTGGCTGGCGTGCCCTTTGGGACTTTTGTCGCCAATGCCTGCGGTGCTGCGGCCATGGGGTTTCTCGCAGCGCTGTTTCGAAATGCGGAAAGCTGGGAAAGTCCAATGCGGCTGTTTCTGCTGGTCGGGGTTCTTGGAGCGCTGACGACATTTTCGACTTTCGCGCTGGAGGCTGTGGATGCTCTGCGGGCCGGAAAAACCATAATTGCGCTGGCTTATGTGGTTGGCACGGTGGTCATTACCGTGGGTGGATGCTGGATCGGATACCTGATGGGACAGAGCTTTGGCCGTTGAACTTGAGATTACCGCCGATCAGGCAGGGCAACGGTTGGATCGACTGGTAAAGAGTATTGCCCCGCACGTTGGCTTTGGTGCGCAGCAGAAGTGGTTTCGTACGGGTCAGGTTCGGCTCAACGGCAAGCGGGTCAAGGGCGCTGAGCGGGTTGAAGTGGGGGACCAGTTGCGCCTGCCTCCGCAGGCACAGAACGCCAATCCGAGCCGGGAAGCTGAAAACGCGCCCGACCCGCGACTGATCGAGCAACTGCGTGATTGCACCATTTTTGACGATGGGCAGGTTCTGGCCTTTGATAAGCCGTCGGGTCTGGCTGTGCAGGGTGGGAGCAAAACAACGCGCCACGTCGATGGAGCGCTGTCCGCGTTCACCAACGAAGCAGGAGAGGTGCCGCGACTGGTGCATCGACTGGACCGGGACACGTCCGGGGTTTTGCTGGTTGGACGAGGTCGGGAGACAGCTGCATTTCTTACCAAGGCCTTCGCCTCTCGTGATGCACGCAAAACGTACTTTGCAGTGGTCGCAGGCTGGCCAGAAGGCGAAGATGCGGGCGTGATTTCAGCACCGCTGGTCAAAGCACGCAAAGGCGGCGAAGAGCGCGTTATGGTCGACTTTGACCACGAAAATGCCCAAAGCGCAGAAACGTTGTTTCAGGTCGAACGCCGGGCCGAAAACGGACTTGTGCTGCTCTCACTAGAGCCAAGAACCGGGCGAACCCATCAGTTGCGTGTCCATGCGGCTCATTTTGGCGGCGCGATCATGGGGGACGGTAAGTATGGCCAACGGTTTGCGCAGGCCTGGACAGCGCCGAAGCGACTGTATCTACATGCGGCTTCACTGGAATTGCCGCATCCGGATGGTTCTGTGATCCGCCTGAGCGCACCTCTGCCATCCGCCTTTGAACAGGCCTTGAGTGCTTGACCAAATCGGGTTGGGCGTGACACCACCCCTGCATGCAAAACCAACCTGAACACCGCTTCAAGCTTCTTGCTTTTGATATGGACGGGACGCTGATCGACAGCCTCGCGGCCATTGTCGATGCGTCGGTCGAGGCTTTCGCGGGAACGCCATTTGAAACACCAACCGCTGCGCAAGTGCGGGAGGTGGTTGGCCTGCACCTCGAACTGTGTGTCGAACATTGGGCGCCAAAGGCTTCACCGGCAGAAGTTCTGGAACTGGCAGATCGCTATCGGGTTGCCTTCCGTGGACAGCGGGCGCGGGGTGAGCAGAATGTGCGCCCCTATGACGGTGTAGACGCGACCTTGGGCGTTTTGCGGCATGATGAGACGTTTATGGCTGTGGTCACGGGAAAGGATCGGCGCGGGCTGGATGCGACCCTGCAGATGCACGGCTTTAGCGAACATTTTCATTCCCTGCAGACCCCCGACACTAACCCCGGAAAACCGGCTCCGGACATGGTCTGGAACGCCAATAATGAGACGGCAACCGACGCACGGGATACGGTGGTTGTCGGGGACACCAGCTTTGACATGGA